>UQBS01000007.1 GCA_900539345.1 uncultured Coriobacteriaceae bacterium
CGATCCAACCCTCGGGGTCCTCCCCCGCCAGGTCGATGGGCTCGGCCTCGACGACCTCGGTCCAACGCAGGCCCTTGAGGTAGCCGCAGGCGTCTTCGGAGAAGGAGCCCTTCTCGATGAGGTATGAGGCGATCTCGCGGGCGCAAGCCGCAAGGCGACGAGCGTCAACGGCGGCGGGCACTTGGCGCAGGAACGGCTTGCAGGCCCAGTACCACTCGAGCAGCTCTTCCTTGCCGGGCAGCGTCGAGGGGTCGATTGCCTGGCCTGCAGCGTCGGCATGGCGCTGCTGAATCTGCCAGATGCCCTCGAAGAACTCCAGGCGCGCCATGTCGTCGGCCGCCGTCGTGGGACGGTACGCCTCGACGACCGCCTTAATCTGCTCCAGGTTCATGGGAGCCAGTCCTTTCCATTCGCCGGACAACACCGGGTCTCGTTTTGCTCTCCGGCTGATTGTAACGAAAACCGCCCGCCGACAAACGCTCGTCGGCGGGCGGCATGTGCAGTGCGTGGAGCCGGGGCGCTGGTAGGCACGCCCCGACTCCGGGAGGCACCTACCGGTTACAAGCGCACCGGTCGAACAGGTGCATTACGCGAGGGGCTTCTCGACGATGTTCTCGCCACTCTCAATCTGCTCGCGCGCCCAGTGGCCCCAGTGGTACAGAGCCGAGGACTCGCTGACGGTGCCGTCGCCGAACATGAGCTTGGCGCAACCCTTGTAGGGCTGGAACAGGCCGCCGCCCAGGAAGATGTGGGCCATGCCGAAGACGGTGATGAGGAAGAAGCCGATGTCGTGCAGCAGGAGCCACACGGCGTGGGCGTCGGCGCTCAGGGAGACGAGCACCAGGTTGTCCAGCGTAAGAACGACGCCGGTCACAGCCATGAGCAGGCTCAGGACGATGAGCATGCCGTCGGCGAAACGCTGGCCGGACTTGTTCTGGTGCTGGTCGGGCATGTGGAGCCAACGAGCCAGGAAGAGATACGGCAGGAAGAGCAGCATCCACTTCTTGTCGTCGCTGTCCCACTTGCTGAGGGCGTCCTCCTTGATGATGTGCCAGGCACCCTTAGGAGCAAGGATGGCGCTGATGACAGGCATCAGGATAAAGAGGCAGCCGAGCACGCGGTGCGACATGCGGATGGTGAAGACCGCATCGGCGCCCACGAGGGCAACCAGCGGCGGAACGAACACGAACAGGCCGGAGATGGCCAGCAGGATGCAGGAAATGGAGACCACGCCGTGCGTGATGCGGGCGAGCAGCGAGTGACGCTGAATGTAACGCTCAGTTCCCTTAGCCTTCTGGGCCTCGACGAACGCCTTGTTCTTGGCGGCATCGGCCGCCGGAGCCTGATAGGTCTCGTGGTTACTCATTGCTGCCTCCCTTACCATTCTCGCTGTCGGCACCCTTGTGGAGCAGGTCGCGCTTGGCGCCGCTCAGGGCCTCGGACATATGCTCCTTGAAGGACATCGGGTCCTGGCCGTCGCCGTGCTTGAGCACCTCGCCCGTGTCGAGCGAGATGGTGTCGCCCGTCTCGGGGTTGTAGATACGCTCGTCGCGATCGTAGCCCGAGCAGAGGCCGCGCATGACACCCAGGCCAACGACCACGCAGCCGGCAATGACACCGGTGACGGGCTTGGCGATGTCCATGACGTCGATGAGCGGGTTCTTCTTGGGATCGACGACCTGGCCGTGGCGCTCGACGCCGTACTTGAGGACCTGGATGACGTGCAGGCCACCCATCTCTTCCTCGCCGTAGACGACAGCGTCGTTGAAGCCGCGCTCGTGCAGGCGGTCGACACTCTCGTGGGCGAGCTTGATCATGTCCTCGCGGTCGCCGAACTGGAGGGCCTCAGGCTGGCAAGCGGTGACGCAGGCCGGGGCCATGCCCTGGGCGATGCGGTCGACGCAGCCCGTGCACTTGTCGATGATGGAGCGCTTGAACACCCAGGGAGCGTCGGGTGCCTCGTAGTAACGGGGCACGTCGAACGGGCACGCCATGGAGCAGTACCTGCAGCCGACGCACTTGCTCTCGTCGACCGTAACCATGCCGTACTCGGTCTTGAAAATGGCACCGGCCGGGCAGACCTCGGCGCAGGGCGCGTCGGTGCAGTGCTGGCAGGCGCGACGACCGAAGGCCCACTCCACGCCCTTGGGGCCACCCTCCTGCTCATCGAACGTCACGATGAGGCGGGTGTTGCCGTTGAGGTCGATGGGGTTCTGGTGCGAACCGCTCCACTCGTTGGAACAATCGAGGGCAGAGGGAAGGTTGTTCCAGCACTTGCAGGAAACCTGGCAGCCCTTGCACGCGGTGCAGCGTGCGGTGTCAAACAGAATCGCTTTCTCGCTCATGTCGACCAACCTCCTTACAGCTTCTCGATGTTGACCAGGAACGCCTTGTACTCAGGCGTCTGGCTGTTTGCGTCACCAACGTTGGGCGTCAGGTCGTTGACCATGTTCTCGTCGGTGCCGAAGAGCCTGGACCAGCCGAAGTGGTGCGTCATGCCCACCTGGTGCAGCTTCTCGCCGTTGACCGTGAAGGGCTTGAAGCGGTGCGTGACGAGCGCCGTGATCTCGATGGAGGCACGGTTGTTCCACACGCGGACCTTCTCGCCGTTCTCGATGCCCTTCTCAGCAGCGAGCTCGTAGGACATCTCGATGAACTGGGCAGGCATGGCCTCGACGAGGGCGGGGCACAGACGGGTCTGACCGCCGGTCTGCCAGTGCTCGGTGACCGAGTAGGTCGTGGCGACGATCGGGAACTCCTTGTGCGGGGAGTGCTTCGTGGACTCCAGGCCGCGGCCCAGGTAGCACGGGGAGTTGAGGCGACCGTTGAACGGGTTCTCGTCCAGCGGGCTCTCGAAGGGCTCGAAGTGCTCGGGCAGCGGGCCATCTTCCATGCCGTAAGACTCCAGGCGAGCGTTCTGCTCCCAAAGCATGAAGAATGCCTTGTTGTTGGGCGGGGTGGTGCCAGCGACGAAGTCGCCCACGTCGCAGCCATCGGCGTAGCCGGCCTTCCACTTACCCTCGGCCTCGTCCCACTCGACGAGACGACGGTCCTCACGCCAGGGCTTGCCGTTCATGTCGGCCGAGGCGCGGTTGTACAGGATGCGGCGGTTGTTCGGCCAAGCGAACGCCCACTCGGAGTACAGGCCCAGACCGGAGGTGTCGACGTTGTTGCGGCGGCACACGGGCTGGCTGGCCGGGTCGAGAGGAGCGTCGTTGTTGCTGTAGTAGCCGGAGTAGATCCACATGCCGCAGGAGGTGGAACCGTCGGCGGCCAGCTCGGAGTAACCGGCGAGCAGGTCGGTCTGGGGGTCGGAAGAATCGCAGTTGCAGTTGGTGCCGGCAACGCGATAGCCGTTGAGAGCCCAGGCGACGGGACGGAAGTCGATCTTGCCGTCAACGTAGTAGTCCCACTTGACGTTCAGGATGGGATCGGGGTTGGCGGTCTTGGGATCGTCGTGCTCCTCCTCGTAGAGGCGGCAGATCTCGGTCCACAGCAGGTCGCACATCTCGAGGTCGGTCTTGGCCTCGTCCCACGGATCAACAGCCTGGAAGCGCCACTGAATCCAACGGCCGGAGTTCAGGATGGTGCCGGGCTTCTCGTAGATGAGGGCGCACGGCAGGTAGTACACCGTGGTGTTGACCTTGGCGGGATCCATGCCCGGGCCGCGCCAGAACTCGGCAGCCTCGGTGAGCACCTGGTCGGCAACGACAAGCCAGTCGAGGTTGGCCATGGAGCGACGGATGTTGCCAGCGTTGGGGCCGGAGTGGCACGGGTTCATACCCCAGTTGAAGTAGCCCTTGATGACACCCTGCTGCATGAGCTCGAACGTGGAGATGTGCGTCCAGTCCTTGATCTCGGCATCGGCGTGCGAAGGAACCTTGGGCCACCAGTCGTAGCCGTAGTCGTTCTCGACGGTAGCGTTCTTGCCGAAGAACTCCTTGAGCTGGCTGACGATGAACTTGGGCTTGTTGGTGTAGTAACCGTCGGAGTAGGTCTGGCTCTCGAGCCAAGAACGCAGGTCCTTGCGGTCGGTGGTGTTGGCCCACTTGAGGTATGCGGGCTGCTCCTGAACCATCATGCCCATGTCCGTGGCGCCCTGAACGTTGGGCTCGCCACGAAGAGCTGCCACGCCGCCGCCGGGGACGCCGACGTTGCCAAGGAGCAGCTGCAGGATGGACATGGCGCGGGTGTTCTGGGCGCCGTAGGTGTGCTGCGTCTGGCCAAGGGCGTACAGGATGACGCCGGCCTTGCCGCGGGCACCGGACTGTGCATAGGTGGAGTAGACGGTCTCGAGCTGCTCAAGCGCCATACCGCAGGTACGGGCGACAGTCTCCATGTCATAGCGGCTGTAGTGCTTCTTGAACTGCTGGTAGACGCACATCTCGTCGGTGAGGGTCGCGTCCTTCTTGGGGACGGTGAGCACCGGCGGGGTGAACTCGGGAACCTCGGGGTTGAGCTCGTGGCTGGCCCACTCGTAGGTGCCGCCCTTCGAGGTGTCCCACACAACTTCCTCGGCGGTCTGATAGTGCCAAGAATGGTTGCTGTACTTCTCGGTCTCCTCGTCCCAACCGCTGAACAGGCCGGTCTCGGGGTCGAAAGCGAACTCCGGATCGAGCAGGTAGGAAACGTTGGTGTAGTTGAGGAGGTACTCGAAGTTGTATGTATCGAGTAGCGCCTGGCGAGCCTCTTCGTCGTTGTTGTCCACAGCCTCAAGGTAAGCCTCAAGGTTAGGATCAATGAGGTTGTCGCAAATGTACTTGTACAGGCCGCCATAGAATGCGATGTCGGTGCCCGAACGGATGGGGCAGTAGATGTCCGCCATCTCGGCAGTACGGGTATAGCGCGGATCGACGACGATCCACGTAGCGCCCTTCTCGTGGGCCTTGTTGAGCCACTTGGCGCTGACGGGGTGGTTCTCAACAGAGTTGGAACCAATGTTCAGAATAAAGTCGGTGTTTTGGAAGTCACACCAGTGCGTGGTCATAGAGCCACGGCCGAATGAAGGTGCCAGACCGGCAACCGTGGGGCCGTGTCAAACACGAGCTTGGTTGTCGATGGCGACAATACCAAGCTGACGCATCATCTTGAGGATGAGGTACTCTTCCTCGGAGTTTTCCTGAGAGCCGCCCAGCGAAGCGATGGACTGGCAGCGGTTGACGACGAGTTCCTCGCCGTCGACCATTTCCTTCTCGACGAAGCCCTCGTCGCGGGTATCCTTCACCTTGCGGGCGATCTCGGGGATGATCTCTTCCCAGGTGATAGCCTCCCACTCGCTGGAGCCGGGACGGCGCACCAGCGGCTTGGTGGAGCGGGCGGGGTTCTTGATGACCTCGCGGGTCTCGGGGTCAACGACGTTGCGCAGCTGCGCCATCGTGGCACCCTTGGGGCACAGACCGCCCTGGTTGATGGGGTGATCGGGATCGCCCTCGAGGTTGATGAGCTCGCCGTTGCGAGACGAAAGAAGAGAACCGCAGCCACCTGCACAGTAGCAGCAGATGTTCGTGCTCTCCTTGGTACCCACGAGCTTCCAATCGGCAGGATCAACATCCTGGGCCAACGCCTTCGACTGGTTCGTCAGCTCGAACGCCAGCGTCGACGCGAGCGCGCCTGCGCCGCCGGCCTTCAAAAAGCTTCTGCGCGAGAGTTCCATGTAACACTTCCTTTCCTATACCTCGTCCTTGCTTCGACCGTGTGCGAAGCATTGCAGCGGGAGAGGTTACGCGTATACACGCGCGACCATTAGACCCGTTAATGGTCTATTTCTGGCGTTTTACCAGTTGAACCTAGATTTGAACCCCTTTTGGGTCTATTGTATTGGCCGTTTGCCCCCGTTTTTTGGGCGTTTAGGGGTATTACTTTTGTGATGGAACTATGAAGGTAACGTTACTGAAATGTTACCGGCATCGACTCGCCGAGAGGAGCCGTGCAGGTCGTGAAGGATGATGCGCTGAGAAACCCGTATATTGTCGGGCTCTCCCTAGTCTTCGTCTGGATCCACACCATGAGTGGGCAGCTGCGTGATCACGCGGGCTTCACCTGGCTTGCGGCGTTCTACGCAAGCATTTCCCTCTTCATGGTCGCCCTAGTGTTCCTGGACAAGCGCGACAAGCGCGCGCAGGGCGTGTTCTCCCCCGCAGCCGTGGCGAGCGCCATTTGCCTGGCGGTGTCTCCCCTTATGATGTTTGACCTGGAAATGCCGGGTCTTGTTCGCATCCCCATGCACCCGCTCGCTGTCTGCATCATGGGCGGGTACGGCATCGCCTATGCCTATCGCACCTGGAGCACGCCCTATAGCGAGATGCAGCCCCGCCAAGCGTGCGGTATGGCAGCGCTGGCGCTTGTCATTGCCTCCCTTATCGAGTGCTTCATGTTTGTCGTGGGCGATGCAGGGTCCTGCATTGTGCTCGCCCTGGTGGGCTTTGCCATTCCTGCAACGCTGCATGCCTGCTACAAGCGCCTTGACCCCGAACCCGCAAGCGAGCCCGCGCCCACCAAGACGTTTCAGGAAAACGCCCGCGCCGTACTGCCCCTTTGGCGTATCGCCGTGGGCATCACGGTCTACAGTTTCGCCGTCGGCGTTTCCTGGACGCTTTTGCTCGCCAATCCCGACCGCATCCTTGCCCTGACTGACCTCGCAGTTCCCCTGCTCAACATCGGACTCGTCATTGTCTTCTGGGTTTGCTGCGCCAAGATACTCAAGCGCATGTCCTTCCGTATCGTGTGGCGACCCATCGTGCTCCTCATGTCGGCGGCCATCCTCATGGCCCCGCAGGTTGAGGGCACCACGTATGTGCTTGTGGTCTCCTTCGTGCGCGCCGCGCAGACCACCATGGCTGCGCTTTGGTTCCTCATCCTCACAGATATCGCCCGCCACACGCATGTCGACGCCTCCCACGTCATCGGCATGGGCTGGGTCTTTTACTCCTTCCCTGTGGCCGCCGGCGTCATCTTTGGCCTGCTGCTTGCACCCTACGACCCGCTCCATACCGCACTGCCGGCCTTGACGGTTCTTGCACTGGTGGCCATCGCTTTCGTCGCCGACGACCAAGACTCCCTCTTCACCAAGCCCAGCACGGCTGAACCCCTGCCTGCCACGGCACAGGCCACGCAGGCAAATGGCGAGGATGCGCCCGCCACACAGCCCGAAAAACCCGACGACGGCATGGGCAGCGGCAGGCGCGACAGACTCTCCGTCAAGTGCGTCGCCATTGCGCGCGACTACGGACTCACCAACCGCGAGTTCGACGTGTTCGTGCGCCTTGCGCATGGCCGCAGCGGCGCTTTTATCGCCGACGAGCTCACGCTGTCTGAGAACACCGTAAAGGGCCACACGAAGCGCCTGTATGCAAAGCTCGGCGTCCACACTCGCCAAGAGCTCATTGACCTGGCCGAACAGTACGAACTTAAAGCTTAACTACAGCTTTAGAAAAGCAATTTAGTAAAAATAAGCCGCCTTCATAGGTTCATATTCCCTACTTCTTTGGTATGCTTTACGCCACACATACCCGGCCCTGGAGGGGGAACCATGATTGACGCGCAGTTTGATGAGCTTGTGTCCAAGATTTCCAGCAACTACGAGGCTGAAGAAATCTTCGTCACCAAACCCTTCGGGCACTTCCCCAACCGCGATGCCATCATCTCTATCATCAAGGACGTGCGCAGCCTCGTGTTCCCCGGCTACTACGCAGGCGAGGCCCTCAAGGGCGTAGGCGCGGAGAACTACGTGGCTGAGCAGATCATGCGCATCCGCAACGCCCTGCGCACGCAGGTGCACGAGGCGTTCCTGTTCCGCGACGGAACCACGCTCCCCGCGCAGGACATCGAGGCGAACACCGACGCCGTTGTCGATGCCTTCATGGCAGAGCTTCCCCATGTCCAGGAGCTGCTCTTCAAAGACGTGCAGGCGGCCTTCGACGGCGACCCGGCAGCCCAGAGCAAGCAGGAGATCATCCTCGCCTACCCCGGCCTCTTTGCCATCTTCGTCTACCGCATCGCCCATATCCTCTACGACCGCAAGGTCCCGCTCATTCCCCGCCTCATGACCGAATACGCGCACAGCAAGACGGGCGTGGACATCAACGCCGGTGCCACAATCGGCGAGTACTTCTTCATCGACCACGCGACGGGCGTCGTCATCGGCGAGACCACCACGATTGGCTCGCATGTCAAAATCTACCAGGGCGTCACGCTCGGCGCCCTCTCCACGCGCAAGGGCCAGCAGCTTGCAGGCGTCAAACGCCACCCCACTATCGAAGACGACGTGACCATCTACTCCAACGCCAGCGTCCTGGGCGGCCAGACCGTCGTGGGCAAGGGCGCCATCATCGCGGGCAGCGCCTTTGTCACCGAGTCGGTGCCGGCCTATGCCCGCGTGAGTCTCAAAAACCAGGAGGTCGTGGTGCGCACACGCTCCGACGCCAAGCCCGCTCAGCCCGAGCCTGCTCCCACCTGGGAGATTTAAACTATCCAACAAGGTTCTGGCGCTTCTTTGGAGAAGGCCGGAGGCGCATATCCTCCGGGTATCATGTACGCACATGTACACGTCGATTTATCCCAAGGAATGAGGAACATGTCGTCTCTTTCACTGAGCAACAGCCATGAGCAGCGTCTGGAGGAGCGCTCGGTCGCCAATGCACACGGCCAAATCGTCTCCGACCGCACCTACAACATGGTTCTTGGCCTCACCGTGCTGTGGGGTCTGGGCATCAACGCCATCATGTGCGCCACCATGGGCGACTTCGCGATGAGCATGAACCCCATCGCTTTCACGATTTTTTACCTGGTGTGCTGCATCGCCGGCCTTCTGATTGCCTACAAGTCGGACAACCCGCTTATCAGCTTTGTGGGCTACAACATGGTCGTCATCCCGCTGGGCCTAGAGATTGCCTGCATCGTTGCCATGGTGGGCGGCATCAACACCGACATCGTAATGTACGCCTTCGTGGACACGCTCCTCATCACGGGCATCATGGTCATCGCGAGCCTGGCATTCCCCAACTTCTTCGCCAAGATTGGCGGCCTGCTCTTCGCCGGCCTCATCGGTGTGCTTATCGTCTCGCTTATCACCATGCTCATTGGTGGCAGCGGCGTTTGGATTTCGGTCATCTGCGCCGTGCTCTTCAGCCTCTACATTGGCTTCGACTACTGGCGCAGCCAGCAGTACGCCAAGACGATCGATAACGCCGTCGACAGCGCCATCGACATCTACATGGACATCGCCCTGCTCTTCATCCATCTCGTTCAGATTTTCGCAAACAACAACAGGGACTAATCGCCCATCTCACATCGCGCCACGTCCTTAAGGCTGTCTGCCACCTCTGGCAGACAGCCTTTTTTCATGCCGTGCGGCAACCCCATCGCATCCCATTTTGAACGCGTCGTCAGGCCAGCCCGGCCCCGACTCCGAAGCCACCAAGTCCCTTCCGCAATCGAGGAGTCCCCCTCCCCTTGCGCCCCCGAGCCCAACGCCCTTAAAGCCCCCAACGCGATTCGCGGCCGAGCGGGTCTAGAAGCCCCCCACGCATGCAAGAGGCTCCCCGAATGGTCCAAGCGCAGTTTTGCAGCCGCGCCCTTCGCGGCGAAACTGTTTGAGCATTGGACCATTCGGGGAGCCCCCGGAAGACACACGAGCAGAAAGGCTTCTAACCCCTCAACCTCCCCGCAATCGCCCCGATGAAGTCGCGCGTATTGAGCGTCGTGGGGTTTTCCAGCGTCGTGATGCGCGCAAGGTCGCCCGTCATCTCGCCGGCCTCGATGGTGTCGATCGTGGCCTTCTCCAGGCGGTTTGCAAAGTCAACGAGCTCAGACAGCCCGTCGAGCTCGCCGCGCTTGCGCAGGGCGCCCGACCAGGCAAAGATGGTGGCCACCGAGTTGGTCGAGGTCTCCTGGCCGGCAAGGTGCTTGTAGTAGTGGCGCTGCACCGTACCGTGAGCGGCCTCGTACTCGAAGGTGCCATCGGGGCTCACGAGCACCGAGGTCATCATGGCAAGCGAGCCAAAGGCGCTCGACACCATGTCGCTCATAACGTCGCCGTCGTAGTTCTTGCAGGCCCAGATGAAACCGCCTTCGGCCTTCATGACGCGCGCCACGGCGTCGTCGATGAGGGTGTAAAAGTACGTGATACCCGCCTCGTCAAAACGAGCCTTGTACTCGGTGTCAAAGATCTCCTGGAATATATCCTTGAAGCGGTGGTCATACTTCTTGGAAATGGTGTCCTTCGTGGCGAACCAAACGTCCTGCTTGATGGCAAGCGCGTACTCGAAGCAGCAGTGGGCGAAGCTCTCGATGGAGCCATCGAGGTTGTGCATGCCCTGCACCACGCCCGGCTCCTTGAAGTCGTGCACCAGCTCGCGCGTCTCAGTGCCGTCCTCAGCCGTGTAGACAAGCTCCACCTTGCCGGGGCCGGGAATGCGCATCTCGGCGTTGCGGTACACATCGCCATAGGCGTGACGGGCAAGCGTGATGGGCTTGGTCCAGTTGCGCACGCAAGGCTCGATGCCCTTGACCACGATGGGCGTGCGGAAGACGGTGCCGTCAAGCATGGCGCGGATGGTGCCGTTGGGGCTCTTCCACATCTGCTTGAGGCCGTACTCCTCCACGCGCGCGGCATTGGGCGTGATGGTGGCGCACTTCACGGCCACACCCAGGCGCTTCGTGGCGAGCGCGGAGTCCACCGTCACCTGGTCGTCGGTCTCATCGCGATGCTTGAGGCCCAGGTCGTAGTACTCGCTCTTGAGGTCGACGAAGGGGCAGATGAGCTCATCTTTGATCAGCTGCCAGATGATGCGAGTCATCTCGTCGCCGTCCATCTCAACAAGCGGCGTGGTCATCTGAATCTTTGCCATGCGAGGTCTCCTTCCAGGTGCTCAGACAATGTCCCCGCCCATGATACGTTGCCGACGCCCCAGGCCCACCGCGCATCCCCCACCCGTCACCTGTTCGAAACCAAGTACCACAGTGGCTCCGTATACAGGCTATATCCCAAGGAGGTCCGCATGCGTTCCAGTACGCGCGGCGGTGAGAATAAGGTTGTTGCCATCGATTCGATAGATTAAGAGCCAATCAGGCTCGATATGGCATTCCCTATGTCCGCGATAGTTGCCAACAAGCTGATGGTCTCTCATTGCCTCCGGAAGAGCTTGGCCCGCGCAAAGGAGCCGCAGCGTTTCTTCAAGTTTGCTCATATTTCGGCCACGCTTCCTTGCGAGCTTATAGTCCTTCTTGAACTGAGCGGTGTACTCAAGCGCGTACACCATAGCCTACTCCTCGTCCAGGGAAGCCATCATCGCCTCGACGCTGTCAAAAGGACCGGTAACGTTACGGCCCGTCACTGCATCGTCCATTGCCGCAAGCGTCTCAGGCGAAAAGCCTTCAGGATTCGCTGAATCAAAGGGCAGGCCGCCTCTGCGATTGAACGCAGAAACAAACATGCGCAAGGCATTGGCCGGCGTCGTTCCAATGGCCGAACAGGTTTTGAGAAACTGCTCTTTCTCCGACTTCGTCACCTTAGTAGAAAGAGGCGCATTGACCAGTACTGCTGAGCCAGGCATTAGCATCGCCGCCTAAAACGAACGGAAGTAATTTAGAATATATGCTATTGTATCCTATTAGAAGCTAATAGCAACTCTTTCCTTATAGACCAGTCAAGCCCACCAGTTTTGAAAACCTGGGATGCATCCAGTTCATGTCACCGACTTTTACGATGCTCGATTACGTACTCAGCAGCAGACTTCACATAAGAGGGATTGAACCACAACCAGATGTGCTCATCGAGGTAATCTTCTATGACCTTGTTGACCTCCTGTAGGCACTCAATCTTGTCGGAATCGAAGCAGAGCACCGGAAGAGGTCTGTTGGCGTGGACGTAGTTGCATCTAAAACCATACCCAATGCCCAACATGAGATATGTGAGCGGGGTGCAACGAGGGCGATTGCTGCTCGCTGTTTTACTGTCTTTGTTCTCCATTACTGAAACCCACGAGTCAATTACCCTGTTATCAAGAGGTTTCACCCCGTGCTGTCTGCAAGATGAACGAACAAACCGCGTAACGGCCTTGTTGTTGTCGTCCTTTGGCAAGAGCCAGAGGCACTTTTGTTCCTCCGGTACCTCTCTATCCAACCACATAGCCAGGCAGTCAATACAGTTGGATTCACCGTAAGGCTTGGAGGACTTGCCGAGTAGCAGCCAAACAGCATTGGCCAGGAATCCATAGATGCCGTTCAATGCCATCCAAAGATTGACGAACCGATCTGCGACATTCTCCTTGCTCTTGGCGAGAACAAGGGCCCATAGCGAGCTGAACAAACGCTCGTACGTAATCTCAGCCTCGGGCCCCAACTTGCATTTACCCGCTTTGCTGCTATTGAGATACCAACGGACTCTATCAGGTTCGATACTTATTCCTCCAGAAGCAGCAGGCAGACGCATCGCGATGCAGTCGAGTCCACAAGGCTCGCTTTCTATAAGCATGCCTTGTGGACTCTGCCGCTGAATACAAACCCTCGCCCAATAATTCCCGTTAATCAATCGTCCATATCTAAATGCATGAAGCGCCGACGCCTTCAGAATCCCATCGCGAATGAGAAGCCCGCGCAGCCCCAGGCGAGCCATCTCATCCGCTTCTTTCTGCTCCTCGCCAGCTGCAATGTTCGCGTCAAACGACAGGGAAGCATAGCCTTCGGAAAGCATGAGAGATATTCCGGTCATCCTACCAAATGCGTAAGGCTCATAGACATAGTCCCAACCCGTCATCTGGAATGGTTGGACGTAAGCCTCAGCATCCCGGCAGATTTGAAATTCAACGCGACCTTTCGCCATGATTGGATGGTCCGCGAATGCCGAGTCAAATCTTTACTTCACACTATCTGAAGACTCAGCTGAGGCAACCCATATAACAGGACGGACTCCCAGAATAGCGTCCGGCCACCACTCTCCGTCACCAGTATCCGTATTGTAGGCATCATAGAGGTGCACTACTCCCAACGTAAACCCCGCTTCATCCCCATGGATTGCCCACCACCAAGGTATATTCGCCCACTTTTCATCATCTTTTACGCCATTTTCGCGAGCATATGAGGTCAGTTCAACTGGATAGAGCATGGGCCGATATGTATCAACATCTGAAAATGTAAGAAGCGAAACCGTATCCTTTAAGTCATAAGCAGGGCCTATAAACTTCTCGTCCTCTGCTCCTGAACCCAAGTTCTCTTCCAGTAGTTCAGACCTTTCCTCAGCCGTAAACGATTCTTCAAGAAACACACCATTTAGCCAGGCACGAAGGGTTGATGTACACCATAGACTGAACGAATGCTCATCAAACGGTTTCCCGTCAATTACGTCCTTCGTTACCAGCAGCGTCCCTTCATCGGTCCTATCGAGAACAATCCACTCGAGAGGCTCGGCGCCGTTTGATTCGTTACCGTCCTGTTCGTAAGAGCCATACTCAACAATGTCGCCAATCTGAGCGTTTCGGACTTTTTGGACAGGGTTGTCGTTAGCAATAGCAGTTCGGGCGGCAATAACGGCAACAACCGCAATGACACAAATCACCAGCGCAACAATGACCATCCTGATGCGCTTGCGCTTTGCCCTATACAGCGAGACAGCGCTCTCCGTCAGCGTCTTCAATTCATTAGAATGCTCATCATCGCTGAAACGAAGGGCGTTCTTATACGACTGATGGCCCGTATAGTCCAATGCAATCGTGCCAAGGCCTTCTTGGTTCTTGACATGAACCTCAGCCATAAGCTGAGCCAGATATGCGTCAGCACACTCTGGGTCAATATCGAGGACGTCGGAACAACGGGCAAGAGCCTCTTGCCATTTGCCTTCTTCGAGAAGCAGGTCAATCCTTCGCAAAAGCGTATCGATGCGAGTCTTTGGGGTCGCTTCGTTTTCGGTCGTTGACATGGAGGTCCTCATCTCTCGGCATGGAGCCTAATCCCAAAATGCCGCTTCAGAGTACCCCCCCCCCTCGCTTGTCAACGGCTATTCGTGCTTCAGTCGCAAATAGCCCGTCAAGCATTCCAGCTTGGACTGCAAGGCATTCGCGCACGAAAGTCCACCCTCAAACGAGCAATAGGAAGCATCACACGATTGCATCTATCAGCGCATAGAGCTCTCGCAGGATTGTTCGATTAGTTAAGCGGCTTGCCTGGCAAGCGCGTCCACAAGTTCCTTCTCCGAGGACACAAACTCATACGGCTCATACTCGCCGTATGCGGAAGACCTGGTAATGGTTACCAACTGCAAGTCATTTGAACAGAAGCACTCTTCAATGCGACGTTTCATTTCAACCAAGTCCTGCCCAGCGCGCGTCCGCATTGCCAGGCAACCTGTTCTACTGAACCACATGACGACAAGGTGGCACATATCCCAATCTCCTCTTAAAACCGACTTCCGAGCGAATTCCCCCTGACTCGTAGAACCCACGGAGCGCCTGTCCTATGGCACGGGCTCAACGCTTATCAAACGTGGGCCGAAGGGCTGTTCAGGCGCAGTTTTTCGGCGCGGGTTATGCGCCGAAACTGTTTGAGCACTGAACAGCCCTTCGGCCCTAGGTGCGCATGGCAATCAGAGGCCGCCTCAATCGCTTGCACAAAAAAAGGGCCCGAGGATTGCTCCTCGGGCCCTTTCGTAGCCAGCGTATGCAGATTGTCGCAAGCGCTTGCTATGCCGCAGGCAGGGCTTCCTTCTTCTTTGCCGTGAGGTACTGGAAGGCCACGACAGCCACGGCGACGGCGATGCCGACGACGTCGCTTGCAATGCCGGGAATCATGGCGCACAGGCCACCGACGACAAGCGCAATGCGCAGCACGGGGTTGATCTTCTTGAAGAGGTGGCCGTTGAGGGCCGCCGCGATGCAGAAGAGGCCGAGCAGGGCGGTGACGCACACGAGCGCCATCTCAAACACCGATGCGTCGCCTTCGAAGAGCATGATCGGGTTGAAGGCGAAGATGTAGGGCACGATGAACGCCGCAATGGCGAGCTTCGTGGCGTTGACGGCGGTCTTCATCGGCTTGGACTTGGCGATTGCGCTGCCGGCGTAGGCGGCCAAGGCCACGGGCGGCGTGATGTCGGCCACGATGCCGAAGTAGAAGACGAAGAAGTGCGCGGCAACCACCGGGATGCCCAGCTGAATGAGGATGGGCGCACACGTGGAGGCCATGATGCAGTAGTTGGCCGTGGTGGGAACGCCCATGCCCAGAACGATGCAGCACACCATGGTGAGCAGCAGGCCCAGGATGGTGGCGTCACCGGCGATGGCGACGATACCGTTGATGAGCACGGAGGCAAGACCGGTCAGCGTGATGCAGCCAGCGATAAGGCCGGCCATGGCGCAGGCAACGCCCACCGACACGGCGCTCTTGGCACCGGCCTGGAAAGCCTCAAAGGCCTGCTTCAGGGCGAACATCGTGGTCTCGGCAAACACCTGGCCAATCGTCTGGCCCTCGGCACGCTCATGCAGGTTGTTCAGAAAGAAGTTGACATACCCGATGAGGAAGGCAGCGAAGATGGAGATGGCGGCCGACCAAGCCATGGTGCGGGCACCCGACGCGACGAGCCACACGAGCAGCACAAGCGGCAGCAGCAGGTAGCAGTTCTTGCCCAGATAGCGCCACGTGGGCAGGTCCTCACGCGAAAGGCCCTTGAGCCCGAGCTTCTTGGCCTCGAGGTGCACGGTGATGAAAATGCCGGCGAAG
Source organism: uncultured Coriobacteriaceae bacterium (assembly GCA_900539345.1). Lineage (GTDB taxonomy): Bacteria > Actinomycetota > Coriobacteriia > Coriobacteriales > UMGS124 > UMGS124. The sequence goes on from UQBS01000007.1 coordinate 15,706, forward strand.
TACAGCACGGCGGGCAGGATGGCCTTGGCAGCCACGTCGATGTAGGGAATGCCCATGTACTCGGCCATGAGGAATGCCGCCGCACCCATGATGGGGGGCATGATCTGGCCACCGGTGGAAGATGCTGCCTCAACGGCGCCGGCGAACTCGGGCTTGAAGCCGGTCTTCTTCATCATGGGGATGGTGACGGAGCCCGTGGTGACGGTGTTGCCCACCGAGGAGCCGCTCACCATGCCGCACAGGGCGCTCGAGATGACAGCCACCTTTGCAGGGCCGCCGCTCGACCAGCCAGCAAGGCGGTTGGCCAGGGAGATGAAGAAGTTGGCGATGCCCGTGCGCTCCAGGAACGCGCCGAAGATGATGAAGAGCACGATGTAGGTGTAGCACACGTTGATGGGCGTGCCGATGACGCCGTTCACGCTGTAGAACAGGCGGCTGATGATGTACTGGAACATCTTGAACGGGTCGGAGTTGTAGCCGCTGCGCCAAACCACGACGTAGATGAGCAGGGCGGCAACCACGATGAGAATCGGGATACCCACGCAACGACGGCACAGCTCGAACAGCACGAGAATGCCCACGACGCCCATGACGATGAGCGGCAAGTCGATGCGGTTGTTCATCATGATGATGTCGTAGGCGTTGAACGCAAAGTAGAAGAACGAGCCTGCGCCCAGCACCATGAGAACGATGTCGTACCACGGGATGCGGTTGGGCTTGACGTGGTGCTTGTCGGCCGGGTAAATCAAGAAGCCGATGATAATGATGCAACCCAGGAACAGCGACAGGCGCGTCTCGGGCAACACGGTGCTGAAGAGCGTCATGTACAGGCAGTACACGGAGAACGCCGCCATGATGCAGCCGACAATGGTCTTGGGGATGCCCTGCCACACGCGTGTATTCGACTCGCGGTCGTACTTCTTCATCACCGCGTCGACATCAGTCTGCATTTCCTCGGCAGGAAGGGCGGTCTGGCTGGAATCTGCCACTTGTTTACACCTCCAAGAGTGTGAAAACGGATAGGTCACAAAACGCAAGGGAAGCCGCTGCAGTCAGGAGCAACCGCAGCGACTTCCGATTGTAGCGCAAGGAGAATTGGGAGAAGGCGAAGTTATTTCGTCTCTACCTCGAAGCCCTTCTCCTTGAAATACTTTGCCGCGCCGGGGTGATACGGCACGGACGTGATGGAAGCACCGTTCTCAACGCTGAGCTCAGCATACTTGGCATGGCTGTCGGTAAGGTCGGCGGCGTTGTCGAAGATGTCGGCGCACAGCGTGTAGATGGCATCCTCGGAAACGGTGTCAGCAGCGATGATGACTGCGCTCACAGCGACAGTGGTGACGTCCTCGTCGACACCCGCATAGGTGCCGGCCGGGATGGTGGCAGCCTGGTAGTACTCAGAGGTCTCAAGCAGGCCGGAGACGTGCTCCTCGTCCAGGGAGACGAGATAAGCGGTCTTGGACGTGGAGAGGTCGGTGATAGCCGTGGTGGGAGCACCGGCGACGATGAAGGCGGCGTCGATCTTGCCGTCCTTGAGGGCATCGGCGGAGTCGCCGAACGACTGGTAGGTGGGCGTGATGTCGTCCTCGGTGAGACCGTAGGCGCCCAGGACGTCGATGGCGTTGAAGTACACGCCCGAACCGGCAGAGCCGATGGAGACGTTCTTGCCCTTGAGGTCGGCGACGGTCTTGATCTCGGGGTCGCAGGTGACGATCTGGACGGTCTCCTGGTAAAGGGCGGCAACCGTGGAGAAGCAGTCGACGGCGCCATCCTTCGCGAAGAGGTTCGTGCCAGCGTAGGCGTAAGCCATAACGTCGGACTGGCAGAAGGCAAGCTCGGCGTCGCCGTCCTCGATGGCGATGACGTTGGCCTGCGAGCCGTTGCCCACGAGAGCCGTCACCTTGATGTCGGTGTTGTTGGTGGCGTGCTGGGCGATGACGGAGCCGAAGGCATAGTAGGTGCCCGACTCGCCGCCGGTAATGAAGCGCAGGTCGGCGGTCTTGTCGCCAGAAGCCTTGGTGTCAGTGTCGGCAGCCTCGGTCTTAGCGGCATCGTCCTTCTTCTCCTCGGTCTTGGCGGGCTCGGTGGTCTCACCGCAACCGGCAAGAACGAGCGACATACCGGCAACACCGGCCAGGGCGAGGAACTCTTTCCTGGAAACCTTCTTCATCTTGAGCGCTCCTTTTCATAATGTTTGGAATGCCAACGAGAATAGACGGACTCGTACGGCAGCACATGAAACCAGATGATCTTGCTCATTGTTGTGCGCTGTCTGGATGCAAGTTTATGAGAAAAGAGCGCCTCTGACATCACCGTTAATGCATTTTTAACGCTCCAATACTCTATTTGTGCCGTTCACATGGCTTTTTGCATCCTTTTGCCTGCCAAAGTGCATGCACTGTGAAGCTTTCTTACACTTAGGCGCCCACCACAACATCGAAAGGCTCCCGCGTGAACACGGACACCCTCGGCATCTTCACTCAGATGGTCGTGCTCTTCCTCATCATCGGCACCGGATACGGCTGCAAAAAAGCGCGCCTCACAACGGCTGCCTTTGACAAAGGCCTCTCCAACCTGGTGCTGTCGGTCACGCTTCCCGCTATGATCGTGGGATCGGTGCTCAACTCCACCCAGCTGCCTGGCCGCACGGACATCGTGGCGGCCTTCCTCTACTCATGCGTGGCTTATGCACTCATGATTGTGGTCGCCCTGGTCCTCACCGCCCTTATGCGCGCGCCCGTCGGCAGGCACGGCGTCCTGCGCTTCATGATGGTGTTCGGAAACGTCGGGTTCCTGGGCTTCCCTGTCATCTCGGCAATCTGGGGCAGCGACGCGCTCATCTACGCCGCCATCTTCAACCTGCCCTTTAACTTCCTGTGCTTCACGGTGGGTGCCTGGTTCATCGCCAGCGACCACAGGGCCAGGGCATGGAGAAGGTCACGTGGCGCACCTTTTGCACGCCCACTATCCTGTCATGCTGCGCGGCCATTGTGCTGGCACTTCTGGGCATCCACAACGTGCCCGTGATCGGCTCGGCGCTCGACACGCTCGGCACCATGACCACGCCGGCCGCCCTGCTCGTCGTAGGATCGCAGCTGGGCAACCTTGCCCCGCGCGAGCTTGTGGGAGACGCGCGTCTCTGGGCCAGCTGCGCGGCCAGGCTTGCGCTCATGCCCCTGCTCAACTGGGTTGTTCTCAGCCTCATTGTGGACGACCCGCTCATCCTGGGCATTCTCGTGGTCACCACGGCCATGCCCGTGGCAAACGTGGGCACGATGCTGTGTCAGAAATACGACGCAGACACCCCCACCGTGCTGCGCGGCACCTTCTGGACCACGTTGCTGTCGCTTGTGACCATCCCCGTGCTCTTGCTTGTGATGGGCTAACGAGCCATCTCTGCCTGCCGCCAGCAAATCGTACACAGCTTTCAAGGCGAGAAATCTTGAAAGTACTCCTTTGATGTTGTATCCTTATTGCGATTAATTACTAATTATCTCAAGCGGCTTTCCGGGAGGACGTATGCCAGCAAGAAACACCGTACAGCGCAGCGTCATCGAAGCCGAGCTGCGACACTTGGCGAACCACCCCACCGTCGACGAGGTGTACGCCGCCGTGCACGAGGAGCACCCCAGCATCAGCAAGGCGACGGTGTATCGCACGCTCAACATGCTCTCCGATGAGGGTGCCATCAGCCGTGTGAAGATCAACAACGGCGCCGACCACTTCGATCACACCGCCTTTTTCCACTATCACGTGCGGTGCCTGGGATGCGGCAAAGTCGACGACGTCATGATTCCCATACTCGCAGGCATTGAGGAGACCGCCAGCGCCGCCAGCGGCTACCACGTGGTAAGCCACACCCTGCAGTTCGACGGCTACTGCCCCGCCTGTCAGGCAAAGGAACAGGATTAACGAGCGCTTGAGGGAAGGAGGGTATCCTACGCCTGCCCAAGTCCTCGTACCGAGGGCAGCGGGAAACCGGGGCACGGGGCGCTTCGCGCCTTGTGCCCCTTCCCTTGCCCTCACTGCGGGGGACAGGCTTCGGAAACCCTCCTTCCACGCACGTCTATCCTGTAAGAAGCGTTTAATCAACCCGCGCAACGCCGCGCATCAGGTTCCGCGACCCATTAAAAAGCAGGCTCTCAGGCGCAAGGCGCGCAGGTGCGATGTGCGCGGTGCGGGCCTTTGGCCTACTGGAGTACATGAGGCACCGTGCATGGAGCGCTCTTTGCGACAAGTCCCGTAGAGAACGCGGCGGATCGGGTTCCGCAATCCACTAAAAAGCAGGTTCTCGTCCGCAAGGCGTCCAGAGGCGATGCGTACTGGAGTACGTGAGCCTCTGGAGAACGCAGCGGACGAGGTTCTGCATCACTTACGCGTAGATCTCTTTTTCCACGACGAGGTCGTTCTTGATTTTCCCCACCAGCTTGTTGAGCGCGTCGATGCAGCGCGGACGGATATCAGCGCCAATCATGACGTACATGATGGAGTCACCCACGTTGAGGGCGCCCTCGTTGAGCCACGTGCGGACGTAGTACACGCCAGGCCAGCTGAGAGCCTCCTTCTCAGCGGCGGCCACGCCCTCGGCATCGTAAGAGAACTCAACCTGGGCGACCTCGCCCAGACCCTCAACACCCTCGCGCACCTGCTGCTTGGGCGTGATGCGCACCACGCCGTTGTGCGTAAGGAACATGCCGCACTGGGCGGCCTTGGGGTCGGCCTTGGCCTCTTTGAGCCAGGCATCCATCGAAGGTTCGGGCTTTGCCATATCCATACTCCCTTTGGTCTCATACACACTTGACGGTTATCAAAAACGCCGCCTGACATTGTACCCGTCAGACGGCGCAAAAGAAGCGCATATGCGAAACTAGAGGTCAACGCAACCCGAGCATGAATCCACACAGGGGACCAAGCCGCACATTCAACTCGATAGCGGCGCATGCGTGCAGGACCGCGTTGAACGCCCTTCTACTCGAACGTGGCAAGCGCTTGCGTCACGAGGGGGGCCAGGACATCCGGAAGCGCGGAGACGGAAGCGTCAAAAGCCGAAAGGGTCGCATGGGCCTTGCCGTCGTGGATGCGCGCGAGGCTCTCCACCGCATAGCGAGCCCCCCACTCGGCCTCGCCGGCAAGGGCGCCCTCAAGCACCGCCTGCACCTGGTCACGCGAAGCGCTCTGCGCACCACAGGCAAAGCCGAGGGCCCACACCGCCGTGGAAGAGACATCCGAATCAGGGTCGGTAGCACAAACGAGCAGGGCAGACAGCACACGCTCCCCCACGCCCTCGTTGCGCTCGCAGCGGCGGGCCAGAGCGTCGAGCGCTGACACCTTCACAAGCGCGTCCTCCTCCGCCTGGGACAGGCGCTCAAGCAGAAGCTGCTCGCCGGCCTCGTCGTCGGTGGCAGCCAGAGCGGCGCAGGCGTTTGCACGCACGCGGACCACATCGTCTTCGAGAAGCACGGTGAGGGCATCGGTCGCACGGGCATCGCGCAGCGTGCCCAGCACGGCGGCAGCATCGGCGCGCACACCGTCGTCGGGGTCGAACGCCATGACGGCGATGGGCGTAAAGAGCTCGGCGCGCTCGGCGTCAGTCAGCCCCGCATGGGCCACCACGTTGGCAAGGCCCCACAGCACACCTGCGCGCACACCGGCGCACTCGTCATGGCGGTGGGACAGAAGCGCGCCCACGCACGCAGCGTCGGCCTCGCGCGCGAGCGCCTGACAGGCCAGGGCACGCACGCCCTCCTCGGCATCCTCCAGCGCACGGCAGAGCAGCTCGGTGGACACCGGGCTCTTGATGCGCCCCAAAGCCACGACGGCGCTCTTGCGCACGCGCACATCGGAATCGGTCAGCATGGGCTCCAAAGAGCGCGCACGCTCGTCAGGCGTGCGGCCGTCGTCCGGGCGCACCGCTGTTTCGTCAGTCTCGGCCATGGGGCCCCTTTCCGTAGGTCAAAGTCATACCCACGCACCATACCAAAGCGGGGCGCCGCCCGCACACTCCCAAGCAGCGCCCCGCAATCTATCTCTCAAACACCGCACTTAAAAGCGCAGGTTCTGCATCACTCTAAAACGCAGGTTCTGGCCTGCAAGGCGCGCGATGCCAACGTGCGCGGTGCGGGCCCCTGACCTACTAGAGTACTCTAGGCATCGCGCATGGAGCGTTCTTCGCGACAAGTCCCGTGGAGAACGCAGCAGGCCAGGTTCTGCATCCTCTAAAACGCAGGTTCTCAGGCGCAAGGCGCACGGAGCCGATGTGTACTGGAGTACATGAGGCTCCGTGGAACACAGCGCCTGAGGTTCTGCGTCGCTTTACTCGACCGAGTCGGGCTCGACGGGGACGTCTTCGGGGCTGGCCGCCCTCTGCGCACGAGCCTTGGCCGAGGCCTCCTCGTCCTTCTCGACCACAATGTTGCCGTCGTTGTCGACGTCGACGCGCACCACGTCGTTCTCAGAGAGCTTGCCGTCGATGATGAGGTTCGCGATGCCGTCGACCACCTTGTTCTGGATGAGACGACGTAGCGGACGGGCGCCAAACGCCGGATCGAGGCCGCCCAGGCTGAGGGCGTCCATGGCACTGGGCGTCACGGTCATGCTGAGACGCTCGCGAGCAAGGCGTTCGCGCACGTCGTCAAGCTGCAGGTCGACAATGCGCTCGATGTCGGCGTAGCCCAGCGAGTTGAAGTACACCACATCGTCGATACGGTTGACGAACTCCGGGCGGAAGGCCTGCTTGAGCACCTCTTGCATCTTCTGCTGCAGCTCGTCTTTGCCCGTGGTCTCCAGAATGAACTGCGAACCCAGGTTGCTCGTCATGATGATGATGGCGTTCTTGAAGCTCACCACGCGGCCCTGGCCGTCGGTAAGCCTGCCGTCATCGAGCACCTGGAGCAACACGTTGAAGACGTCGGGGTGCGCCTTCTCAAGCTCGTCGAGCAGCACCACGGTGTAGGGATGACGACGTACGGCCTCGGTGAGCTGACCGCCCTCGTCGTAACCCACGTATCCCGGAGGGGCACCGATGAGGCGCTGCACGCTGAACTTCTCCATGTACTCGCTCATGTCGATACGCACCATGGCGCGCTCGTCATCGAACAAGGCTTCTGCCAGCGCCTTTGCCAACTCGGTCTTACCGACGCCGGTGGGACCCATGAACAGGAAGCTGCCCAGGGGACGGTCGGGGTCAGACAAGCCTGCACGAGAACGACGCACGGCGCTCGCCACGGCGTGGACGGCCTCGTCCTGACCGATGACGCGCTCCTTGAGGTGCTCCTCGAGGTGACGGAGCTTCTCCATGTCGCCTTGCATCATCTTCGACACGGGCACGCCCGTCCAGGCGCTCACCACAGCGGCGATCTCGTCTGCGGTGACCTCCTCCTTGAGGTTAGCGCCGGCCTCCTGCTTGGCGCGCAGGCGCTGCTCGGCGTCGCGGTAGTCGGCCTCAAGCTTGGGGATCGTGGAGTAGCGCAGCTCGGAGGCACGCATGAGGTCGCCGGAACGCGTGGCGCGCTCCTCTTCGCTGCGGGCTTCGTCAATCTGGCTCTTGAGCTGCTGCACCAGGTCGATGATGCCCTTTTCGTTCTGCCAGGCCGCCTTGGCGGCGTCGAGCTTCTCACGGGCATCGGCGATTTCGTGGCGCAGGGTCTGCAAACGCTCGGCGCTGGCCTCGTCGTCCTCCTTCATGAGCGCCTGCTCCTCGATCTGCATCTGAGTGAGCTGGCGCTCCTGGGCATCGATGTCGCTGGGCATGGAGTCGAGCTCCATCCTCAGGCGGCTGCCGGCCTCATCGACCAGGTCGATTGCCTTGTCGGGCAGGAAACGGTCGGTGATGTAGCGGTCGGAGAGCTGGGCTGCGGCCACAAGCGCAGAGTCGGTGATACGCACGCCGTGGTGGATCTCGTACTTCTCCTTGATGCCACGCAGGATGGAGATGGTGTCCTCCACCGTGGGCTGGTCGACCATGACGGGCTGGAAACGCCTGGCAAGAGCCGCGTCCTTCTCGATGTACTTGCGGTACTCGTCAAGCGTCGTGGCGCCGATGGCATGCAGCTCGCCACGGGCAAGGGCGGGCTTCAAGATGTTGGAGGCATCCATGGAGCCACCCGAGGCGCCGGCACCCACGATGGTGTGCAGCTCATCGATGAACAGGATGACGTTGCCGCCAGCCGCCGCGACCTCCTTGAGCACGGCCTTCAGGCGGTCCTCGAACTCGCCACGGTATTTGGCGCCTGCCACCATGGCGCTCATGTCGAGCTCGATGAGCTCGCGGTCACGCAGGGTCGAAGGCACGTCGCCGGCAACGATGCGCTGCGCAAGGCCCTCGACGATAGCCGTCTTGCCGGTACCGGGCTCACCGATGAGCACGGGGTTGTTCTTCGTGCGGCGCGAAAGCACCTGCACCGTGTGACGAATCTCCTCGACACGACCGATGACCGGGTCGAGCTTGCCCTCGCGGGCCAGGTCGGTCAGGTTGCGACCATACTGCTTGAGCGCCTCGAACTGGGGCTTGCTCTCGGCGTCGGTCACGCGCGAGTCACCGCGGAGCTGCTCGTAGGCGTCCTGCACGCGCTTGGCCGTCACGCCGGCGTCGTTCAGGATGCGACCGGCGTCGCCCTTGTCGCCTGCAAGCGCGATAAGCAGGTGCTCGGTGGTGGCAAACGAGTCGCCCATCTTCGAGGCGAGCTTCTGCGAAGCGTCGAGCACGCGCATGAGCCCCTGGCTCATGCCGGCCTGGGAGCCGCCGCTCACGCGGGGCTGGCTTGCCAGCTTCTCGTCAACAGTAGCCTTGAGCTGGGCGGGGTCGGCGCCCACACGCTCGATGATGGCATCGAGGTTGCGCTCGGAGCTCTCAAGCAGGGCCTTCAGAAGGTGAAGGCTTGTGACCTCGGAAGCCTCCATGTCGGAGGCAACGCCCACGGCTTCCTGCAAAGCGGCCTGGGCGGTCATTGCGAATTTGTCAATCCTCATATGTGTCACCCATCCTTCTCGGTGCCCATATCCTTCTTCTCAAGGTCGGACACTCCCGCCAGCAGCGCCAGCGGGCTCTTACCGCCCTCGGCATACGGCATGAGGGCGGTGATGGTCTCGCGCATCCGGTACTCGTGGACCTGCTCGCGCAGTTCCTTGATCTCGGCGCGCAACTGCTCTATCTCGGCGTCGCGCTCATCCATCTGGGTCTTCATGTCCAGGATGCGCACAACGCCAGCAAGGTTGATGCCCTCGTCGGTCAGACGACCAATGAGGTCGAGCCGCTCGATATCGGCCTGTGAGTACAGGCGCGTGTTGCCCGAGCTGCGGCGCGGGTTCACCAGACCCTTGCTCTCGTAGATGCGCAGGGTCTGGGGATGCATGCCGGTGAGCTCGGCGGCAACCGAGATCATGTACAGCGGGCGGTTTCTCTCGTCGTCGTTTCTCGAGGGCATCTTGGATTACCTCTTATCCTTGAGCGCGCCGCGAGGGTCACGCTTGTCATGGTCGCGCAGGCGCTCGAGTGCCTCGCGTTCCTCATCGGTCAGGTTGCGGGGCACAGCGATGGCAATCTTCACGTAGAAGGAGCCGGTCGAGCCCTTGTGCTTCACGTCGGGGGCGCCCATGCCCTTGAACCTGAAAACCTTGCCAGACTGGGTGCCGGCGGGAATCTTGAGCTTGAGGTCCTTGCCGTTAGGGGCAGGCACAACGACCTCGGCACCCAGGCACGCCTCGTACACACTCACAGGCAGGTCCATATGGATGTCGGCCCCGTCGCGGGTGTAGAAGGGGTGCGCCGCCACGCGCGTGGTCACCACGAGGTCGCCGCGGGCTCCGCCCTGCGAGCCATACTCGCCGCGCTCACGGTAGCGCAGCTTGCCGCCGTCAACGGCACCTGCGGGAATCTTGACGGTGAGCGTCTCGGTCGTGCCCGTGGAGGGGATGCGGTAGCTCACCTTGCGCGAGACGCCCTCCAGAGCCTCCTTGAACGAGACCTCCACGCTCATGGTCAGGTCGCTGCCGCGCTGCGGACGGGGCTGGCCCCAGCCGTTGAATCCGCCGAAACCGGTGGTCTGCGGATCCCACTCGGTGCCAAAGGCGCCTTCGCCATGCAGGATGGAGTCGATGATGGACTGCCAGTCCATACCCGCCCCACCCGTGTAGCTGTAGCTGCCGCCGGCGCCGGGGTTTCCACCCATGAACGCACCGTACTTGAGCGCCTTGTCGTACTCCGCACGCTTCTTGGGGTCGGAGAGGACCTCGTAGGCCTGGCTGACCTGCTTGAACTCCTCTTCGTCTCCGCCTGCGTCAGGGTGAAGCTTCACGGCAAGCTTGCGGAACGCCTTCTTGATTTCGTCGTCGGATGCCTTTTCGTCGACACCCAGAACTTCGTATAAGGTTTTCTGAGTCGATGCCATGTTGAAGAACACCCTCCTTCCAAGAGTAGGTTGCGGAACCTGATGCGCCACGTTGCGCGATACCTAGAGTACCGCCGTAGGCCAAAGGCCCGCACCGCGCACGTCGGCATCGCGCGCCTTGCGCATCAGAACCCGCGTCGGTAAAGGCGAAACCTGATGCGCGGTCTTGCGCAGGCATCAGGGGGCCTTTGGGAATGCCTCTTGAGCTTGACAAAGGCCGCGTCGGAAGAACTCTCCGGCGCGGCCTTTGCTCGTCTACGTTGGTGCGTCTCCTTAGAAGCGCAACGCCCTACGGCCTTGCGCTACTCCTCGGTAGCCGCAGGTTGGGCCGGGCCGCCCTTGGCAACCGTGACCATCGCGGTGCGGATGACGCGTCCGCCCATGCGATACCCCTTCTGGTACACGTCCTTCACGGTGTTGTCGGGCACCGTGGGGTCGGGCACCTGGGCGATGGCCTGGTGGTCGTTCATGTCGAACGGCTGGCCGGCCGGGTCGATGGCTTCAACGCCCGAGCGATGCAGGGCGTCGATAAGCTTGTCGTACACGGCACGAACGCCGCTCACGAACTCACCGTACGCGCCTTCCGGGTTGGACTGGGCGGCGTGGTCAAGAGAACGCTCCATGTCGTCGACCACAGGGAGGAGCTTCATGACGAGGTCCTCCGTGGCGCGAGCCTTCTCGTCCTCACGCTCGCGTGCGGTGCGCTTGCGGAAGTTGTCCCACTCGGCCTGCAGACGCAAGAACTTGTCGTTGGCGGCAGCGGCGTCGGCGCGTGCCTTCTCGATGTCTGCCATCGAGAAGACCTCGTCGACCGCGTCGGCAACGGCCTGCTCGTCTACCTGCTGGCCGTCTTGCTCCTCAGCCTCGATAACCTGGGCCTCAACGGGCATCTCCTCAACGGGGAGCGCCTCGTCGGCACCCTGAGTCTCGGGCTTGTTTCCGTCGGCGGGCATCATTACTTGCCCTGCTTGTCATCGTCAACGACCTCGTAGTCTGCGTCGACCACGTCGTCGTTGGCGGCAGAGGCGCCTGCAGCGCCAGCCTGGCCGGCAGCGGCACCCTGAGCGTCGCCATAAGCGACCTCAGCGAGCTTGTAGGAAGCGGTGCGCAGCTCCTCGCCGGCGGTGCGGATGGCGTCGATGTCGGTGCCGTTCAGGGCCTCCTTGGCCTTGGCGATGGCAGCCTCGACCTCGGACTTCGTGTCAGCGGGAACCTTGTCGCCCAGCTCGGCGATGGTCTGCTCGGTGGCATAGACCAGCGAGTCGGTCTGGTTGCGGGTCTCGACCTCGTCCTTCTGGCGCTTGTCCTCCTCGGCGTGAGCCTCGGCGTCCTTCACCATGCGCTTGACCTCATCGTCGGACAGGGCCGTGGAGCCGGAGATGGTGATCTGCTGCTGCTTGCCGGTGCCCAGGTCCTTAGCGGAAACCTTGACGATGCCGTTGGCGTCGATGTCGAAGGTGACCTCGATCTGAGGCACGCCACGACGAGCAGCGGGGATGCCGGAGAGCTGGAAGCGACCAAGCGACTTGTTGTCGCGAGCCATCTCGCGCTCGCCCTGCAGGACGTTGATCTCAACGGAGGTCTGGTTATCGGCAGCCGTGGAGTAAATCTCGGTCTTGGAGGTCGGGATCGTGGTGTTGCGGTCGATCATCTTGGTCATGACGCCGCCCATGGTCTCAACGCCCAGGGACAGGGGCGTAACGTCGAGCAGCAGGATTCCGCCGTGATCGGCGTCGAGGTCGTTGTTCAGGATGCCGCCCTGAATGGCAGCGCCCACGGCCACGACCTCGTCGGGGTTAACGCTCATGTTGGGCTGCTTGCCCGTCATCTTCTTGACGAGCTCCTGCACGGCGGGCATACGCGTAGAGCCACCGACGAGAATGACCTGGTCAATCTCGGAAATCTGCAGACCGGCGTCGCGCAGAACCTGCTGGACAGGGGCCTTGCAGCGCTCGAGCAGGTCGTGCGTCGAGCGCTCGAACTCAGCGCGGGTCAGCGTGTAGTTGAGGTGCTTCGGCACGCCGTTGACAGCGGTGATGAAGGGCAGGTTGATAGTGGTCTGCTGCGCGCTGGAGAGCTCCTTCTTGGCGTTCTCGGCAGCCTCCTTCAGACGCTGCAGGCTCATCGGGTCCTGACGCAGGTCAATGCCGTTCTCGGCCTTGAACTTGTCGGCCATCCAGTCGATGACACGCTGGTCCCAGTCGTCGCCGCCCAGGTGGTTGTCGCCGTTGGTGGCAAGAACCTGGAAGACGCCGTCGGCGATCTCAAGCAGCGAGACATCGAAGGTGCCGCCGCCCAGGTCGAAGACGAGGACCTTCTCGTCGGCGTCCTCCTTGTCGAAGCCGTAGGCAAGAGCAGCAGCCGTAGGCTCGTTGACGATACGCAGGACCTCGAGGCCGGCGATCTTACCAGCGTCCTTGGTGGCCTGACGCTGAGCGTCGTTGAAGTAGGCGGGGACGGTGATGACGGCCTGGGTGACAGGCTCGCCGAGGTACTTCTCGGCGTCAGCCTTCAGCTTGCCCAGGGTCATGGCGCTGACCTGCTCGGGGGTGTACTCGTTGCCGTCAATCTTCACGACGCAACGGCCGCCCTGGCCGGAGGTGACGTCGTAGGCGATGCCCTTCAGCTCGCTGCCGACCTCGTTGTAGGCGCGGCCCATGAAACGCTTGATGGACGCGACGGTGTTCTTAGGCTCGGTGACAGCGGCGTTCTTAGCCGGCTTGCCGACGACGCGGTCGCCGTTGGCGCGGAAGCTCACGACAGAGGGGGTGGTGCGATCGCCCTCAGCGTTGACGATGACGGTGGGCTGACCGCCCTCAAGAACAGCGACGCAGGAGTTGGTGGTGCCGAGGTCGATACCGATAACCTTGCTCATGATGTAACCTCTCTTCAATAGATGGCGGGCCTCTTCCACCGCTTCTCCGGTGGGGTTACCCTTCCTTGATCGAAAGGCATTATATCCCGTTTACTGCGGGGGCATACAAAATCTAAGTCTCTTCATATAACATTTTTTGATTGTGATTCTGAAAGGGCTTCAAACCATGGGAAACGGGACAAAAACGCAGGCACAAGGCACAAGACTGCCCGAAGCCAATGTGGAGGCCATCTACATGGAGCGCACAAACGACGAACTCGAGAGCCTCGCCGAGGAAGGGTTCATCACATCGGGCAACGCGTTTTGCCGCGTGCTGCTCGTAAAGGGAAGGCCCGGCCCGGCAGAGGCAGGCGGCGGCGACTTGCTGTCCGGCGCAGACGGCGAAGCCCTGCGGGCGGGGCTTGCGCGGCTGGGCTGGAAAGAGGGTGACTGGGCCGGCCTCGCGACGTTTTTAGGACAGGACGGCTTTCCCCAGGCCGACCCGGCCGACCTGGCCGTGGCCGTGGAGGTGTTCGACCCAGAGTGCGTCGTGGCGCTCGACTCCCCCGCCGCCCGCAACCTGGCCCTTGCCTGGGGGCTGCCCGAGCCGCTGCCGGCAGGCAAGGTCGAGCGCGTGTTCGGCCGGCGCGTCTTGGCAATGGGAGGCTTCGAGGCTGCCTTGGCCAGCCAAGACGGGAAGAAAGAGATGTGGCGCCGACTTCGCCAGCTCCCCCCTCTCCCCTCCCCTTTATAGAGTTGCGGAACCTCGTCCGCTGCGTTCCGCGGAGTCTCATGTACGTCCAGTACACATCGACTCCGCGCGCCTTGCGGACGAGAACCCGCGTTTTGGCAGGCGGAACCTGATGCGCTGGCATGTGGTACGCTGCGGCTCCGCGCGCTTTGCGCATCAGAACCTGCGTTTTGGTGGGCGGAACCTGGCCTGCTGCGTTTTGGGTGTGAGATACAGCAAAGGCCGCTCGGTTGCCCGGGCGGCCTTTGGGTGGTGCAGATGTCCTAGAAAGTCGAAGTTACTCGGCGATCTCGGTGATGGCGCCGACCGGGCACTCGTCCTGGCAGTTGGCGCAGCCGATGCAGTCGCCCTCGTTGACGACGGTGCAAACGTTGTCCTGGAGCTCGATGACGCCAGCGGGGCATGCGTCGATGCAAGCGCCGCAGCCGATGCAATCAGAAGCAGTGATAACAGGATGCATGGATCTTCCTCTCCTCGTTTAGCCCGCCAACTCTAGCAGACCAAGTTCCTCTCACCAAAACGCGGCCCCCGCACAACACGCGAGCGTCCGCTCAAGACGCGGCTCTCACGCGGCGCATCAGGTTCCGCCCATTAAAACGCGGGTTCTCGTCCGCAAGGCGCCGGGAGGCGATGCGTACACATGGTACGTGAGCCTCCCGGGAACGCAGCGGACGAGGTTCCGCTACATCCTACTAGTCGTCGTCGTCGCAGATCTCGGTGATGGCGTTGACCGGACACTCCTCCTGGCACTCGCCGCAGCCCTTGCACTCGGACTCGTCAACGACGGTGCAGAAGCCGTCGTCGATCTCGATGGCGCCCGTGACGCACACGTCAACGCAGGCGCCGCAGCCGATGCACTCGTCAGTGTCAATAATGGGGTAAGGCATGAGTCTCTCCTCTCTCAACGGGCACAGGGCCCGCAAATACTTTCCGAACACGGTAGCCCGTATTCCCGGCTGCAGTGCCTCCATACATCGCAGCCGTCAACGGCGGGTAGGGTAGCATGATTCTCCTCATGCACAAGTACCCCACAAAAATTCACGGCGAGTGGCATGAAGACTTTTTTGTACGGGAGGCTCGGGTATCGAGAACCCCACCTCGCCTACAAAGGATAGTGCTACGATGGCGCGGCTTTTTCACTCTCTGCCCGCGATGAGCTATCAACGGAGGACCAAGACATGTCTAGCGACCTCGTACGCTTCAGCGTCGCCATGCCAGCACTGCTCCTCAACGAGTTCGACCGCTACACCGCCCAGCGCGGCCTTTTGGTGAACCGTTCCGAGGCAATCCGCAACCTCATACGCGACGCCCTGGTCAACGAGGAGCTCGAGGACCCGGCCGCACCGGTCGTGGGGTCCATCACGCTCGTGTACGACCTGAACACACCCGAGCTCATGGCCAAGATCGCCGGCGTGGAGTCCAACTACCCCAGCGAGGTCATCTCAACCACGCACGTCCATCTCGAGCAGGGAAGGCGCATGGAGACCATCGCCGTGCGCGGTCTGGGCTACAAGGTCAAGGAGCTCTCCGACTGCCTCGCCGGCATCAAGGGCGTCTCGCACTGCAAGCTGACCGTGGTGGCGACCCTGTCGAAGATCGGAGGGTAGGCATGGCACGAATCCATGTGCATGTGAGCGGCATCGTGCAGGGCGTGGGCTACCGGCCCTTCGTCTGGAAGCTCGCCACCTCACTGGGACTCGCCGGCTGGGTGAAAAACTCCAGCGACGGCGTGCACATCGAGGCAAAGGGCGACCCCGCGGCACTCGACCGCTTTGTGCTCACCCTCTCCACCCAACACCCGGCGGCCGCACGTGTGGACACCGTGCACGTCGACTCCCTCGACGACGGCCACATCGCGCCCGCCGGCTCCCATGAGGAGCTGCGGATGACGGGCGGAGTGCCCGGCAGCGACTTCCGCATTGTGGAGAGCTCGGCCCAAGAGGACCTCACGACGCTCGTGAGCCCGGACATCGCCACGTGCCCCGACTGCCTGCGCGAGCTTTTTGACCCAGAAAACCGCAGGTACCACTACCCGTTTATCAACTGCACCAACTGCGGGCCACGCTTCACCATCATCGACGAGCTCCCCTACGACCGCCCTCGCACGTCCATGGCGGGGTTTGCAATGTGCCCGGCGTGCGCCCATGAGTACGCCGATCCGGCTGACAGGCGCTTCCATGCCCAGCCCGACGCATGCTTCGCCTGCGGACCGCAGCTCACCTGGCGCACCGCCGAAAAGCCGGGATGCGTGCTACGCGGAAGCGACCTCGCATCGTCGGACGACATCATCGCCCGAGCGGCGCACATGCTCCAAGACGGCGGCATCGTGGCCGTCAAGGGCCTGGGCGGCTTCCACCTTGCCTGCGACGCACGCAACGAGGCAGCCGTACGACAGCTGCGCGAGCGCAAGCACCGCCCCACCAAGCCGCTGGCCGTGATGTTTGCCGACCTCAATGCCCTGCGCCAAGTGTGCGAGGTGAGCGACGCCGAACGCGCCCAGCTCATAAGCCCCCGCACCCCCATCGTGCTGCTGCGCCGCAAGGACACGGCGAGCGTGCCGGAGAATCTGGCGATTGTGCCGAGCGTGGCGGGCGACCTGCCCGAGCTGGGAGCCATGCTTCCTTACACGCCCCTGCAGCACCTGCTGCTGCGCGCCGTGGGAACACCCCTGGTGATGACGAGCGGCAACCTCGCCGACGAGCCCATCATCTGCGACGACCAGGTGGCCGTGTCGCGCCTCATCGACGTGGCCGACGCCTGGCTGGGCAACAACCGCCCCATCCTGGCTCGCTACGACGACTCTGTCGTGCGCGTGGAGGGCGGCCGCACGCAGGTCGTGCGCCGCGCCCGCGGCATCGCCCCCACGCCCGTGAAGCTCCCCAACCCGCCCGGCATCGACCCGAACGGCGCGAGCCTGCCCTGCGTACTTGCCTGCGGCCCCGAGCAGAAGGCCACCTTCTGCCTCACGCGTGGCGAGGAGGCCTTTGTCAGCCAGCACCTGGGCGATTTGGAGAATGCCGACTCCTTCGATGCCTGGCGCCGCACGCTCAGCAAGTACGAGGGGCTTTTCGGCCTGGCCCCCAAGGTCCTGGCCTGCGACATGCATCCCGAGTACCTCTCGAGCAAATGGGCGCGCGACCTGGCCGACAAGGAGGGCCTGCCCCTGTGCGAGGTGCAGCACCACCATGCCCACATCGCCTCGACGCTGGCGCAGGCAGGCGTGTGGGACCATGTGGTGGGCGTCGCCCTCGACGGGACCGGCTACGGCCCCGACGGACGCATCTGGGGCGGCGAGGTCATGGTGTGCGACCAGGTCGACTTCACCCGCGCGGCCCACATCGCCTACTGGCCCCTGCCCGGAGGCGCCGCTGCCGTGCGCAAACCCCTGCGCAACGCTTACGCGCTGCTTGCCCAGGCAGGTCTTGGCGACAGCGCCTGCGCCCACAACCTGGCCAACAAGATGGGCATCGAGGGACCGGTCGTGCTTCAGATGATCGCCCGCGACCTCAACTGCCCCCTGACGAGCTCGGCGGGCAGGCTGTTCGACGCGATCGCCGCCATCCTGGGCCTCGTGGACGTAGCGGGCTACGACGGCGAGCCGGCATGCCTGCTTGAGGCGGCGGCCTCGCACGCCCCGGCCTGTACGCCCGACGAGGTCGCACACTACAGGCTCACCGTTCGCCACGCCAACGAGGCCGACAGCCACGGCGAGCAGGACGAGTCGCTCGTGCTCGACCCCGGCGCAATGCTCGCCAACCTTCTGGAAGACCTGGAGGCAGGCGTTGACGTGCAGGTCCTGGCCAGGCGTTTCCACGAGGGCTTTGCCGCAAGCGTGGCCGACGTCGCCGCCGGCGTTGCCCATGCCGCAGGCCTCACCAAGGCGGCCCTGGGCGGCGGCGTCTTCTCCAACCGCATCGTATGCGAGCTGGTGAAGCGCTCCCTGGAGGCGGCGCACCTCAAGGTGTACCTGCCCACCAGCCTGCCCCTCAACGACGGCGGCATCTCCTACGGGCAGGCTGCCGTGGCCCGCGCCCGCATGGCATCTGCCATTCTCAATCAAGCAAACGAACAGGAGTAGCACCATGTGCCTGGCAGTTCCTTCTCAAATCACCTCTCTGGACGACAACGGCATGGCCCAGGTCAGCGTCATGGGCGTGACGAGGCCCTGCTCGGTGCGCCTCGTGCCCGACGCCAAGGTGGGCGACTTTGTGCTCGTGCACGCAGGCTTTGCCATCCAGCGCATCGAAGAGCAGGACGCCCGCGAGACGCTCGCGCTGCTCGAGGAGATGCCCGACCTTCTTGGCGACGAGGTGCCCACCCCCGATGAGGCGCAGGATTCCTGCGCCACGTGCGCCTAGGAGGCCCACATGGACCTCAAGCAGTTTCGCGACCCCAAACTCGCCCACGAGCTCATCGAGCTCATCGGCAAGATTTGCAAAGGCCGCACCATCAACCTCATGGAGGTCTGCGGCACCCACACGGTAAGCATCGGGCGCTACGGCCTGCGCAGCGCCATGCCCGAGGGGCTCAAGCTCCTCTCTGGCCCAGGGTGCCCGGTGTGCGTGACGTCCAACCACGACATCGACTGCGCCATCGCCATGACCCGCGTGCCCGACGCCATCGTGGCGACATTCGGCGACATGATCCGCGTGCCCGGCAGCACCACCACGCTGGGGGCCGAGAAGGCCCAGGGTGCCGACGTGCGCGTGGTGTACGGCCCTCTCGACGCGCTCGACATCGCACGCAAGAACCCCACGCGCCCCGTCATCTTCATCGGTGTGGGCTTTGAGACGACGACGCCCGTGGTGGGCTCGGCCGTGCAGATGGCCTGCGAGGAGGGTCTGTCCAACTTCTACCTCTACTGCGCGCACAAGTCCACGGCGCCGGCGCTGGCCGCCATTGCCAACGACCCCGACACGCGCGTGGACGGCTTCATCCTGCCCGGCCACGTCTCCACCGTGACCGGCCTGGCGCCCTACGAGTTCCTTGCGCGCGACTTCAAGACGCCCGGCGTGGTCACGGGCTTCGAGCCGGTGGACATCCTCTCGGGCGTGGCGCGCCTGGTGGCCATGGTGGCCGAGGGCACCCCGCGCATCGAGAACGCCTACGGGCGCGGTGTCGACAACTGTGGCAACCTGGCAGCTCAGAAGGTCATCGAGGACGTCTTCGAACCCTGCGACGCCGTGTGGCGCGGCCTGGGCCCCATCCCCATGAGCGGCCTGCGCCTCAAGGGCGCCTATGCGGCGCACGACGCGATGAAGGCCTTCTCCCCCGAGGTCGAGCCCACCCGCGAGACGCGCGGCTGCCGCTGCGGCGACGTGCTGCGCGGCATCATCACGCCCGACCAGTGCCCCCTGTTCGGCCGCGTCTGCAACCCTGAGGAGCCCACGGGCCCGTGCATGGTCTCCAGCGAGGGCTCGTGCGCGGCGTACTACAGGTACCGCGAACACAACTAATCGGCCAGACCGCGGCCGCACCTTACGAGAAAGGCATCCAAGCGACATGCAGAAAGACACCGAGGTACGTCTGGGCCATGGCTCGGGCGGCGCGATGATGAAGCGCCTCATCGACGACCTGTTCCTTGACGAGTTCTCCGACGAGGCCGCCCTTCCCGGCGACGACGCGGGCGTCGTGCCCCTGGGAGGCGAGCGCATCGCCATGAGCACCGACTCGTTCGTGGTGACGCCGCAGTTCTTCCCCGGCGGGGACATCGGCCGCCTTGCCGTGTGCGGCACGGTCAACGACGTGGCCACCTCGGGCGCCCAGGTGAAGTACCTCTCCTGCGGCTTCGTGCTCGAAGAGGGCTATCCCATGGACAAGCTGCGCCAGATTGTGCGCACGATGGCTGAGACCGCCGCCGAGGCGGGCGTGTCCATCGTGACCGGCGACACGAAGGTCGTCGAGCGCGGCCACGCCGACGGCGTGTTCATCAACACCGCAGGCGTGGGCCTTGTGCCGGCCGGCGTCAACCTGTCGGGGCGCAACTGCAAGCCCGGCGACAAGGTGCTCGTCTCCGGCACCCTGGGCGACCACGGCATCTGCATCATCTCGCAGCGCGAGGGCCTCGCCTTCTCCACTACCCTTACCACCGACGCAGCGCCTCTCAACCACCTCATCGCCGCCGTGCTTGAGGCGGCGCCTCACACGCGCGCCTTCCGTGACCCCACGCGCGGCGGCCTTGCCTCCACGCTCAACGAGTTCGCCGAGGCCAGCGGCGTGGACATCGTGGTGGCCGAGGACGACGTGCCCGTGCGCGACGAGGTGCGCGGCGCCTGCGAGATGCTCGGCTACGACGTGTTCCAGGTAGCCAACGAGGGCAAGATGGTGGCCGTTGTGCCCGCCGACGAGGCCGACGCCGCGCTTGCCGCCATGCGCGCAAGCCGCTATGGCGAGAACGCCGCGATTATCGGCGAGGTCTGCGAGCCCGCCTGCGAAGGCGGCCACACCGTTCGCCTGAGGACCGCGTTTGGTTCCACACGCATTCTCGACATGCTTGTGGGAGAGCAGCTCCCCCGCATCTGCTAGCATTTCACTCACGTCTGGCCCGTATACACCGAGGCCATGTTCGACGACCTTGATTGGAGAGTCTGCCGTGACTCGCAAAAACATCGCACAAGCGCCGTGCCCTGCCGAGAAACTCGTGGCAGAGCATGTGCCCTCCCGCATGCACATCAAGGACAGCACGCTGTATGACTTCAGCGAGGTTGCCCTGGACAGTGCGCGCAACTTCATGGGTTGGACCGACCTGGCAAGCAACCCTCCCACCCCGATCGACCAGATCGAGGAGTTCGCTCGCGGCGTGGCCGACGACGACATCAACTACGTGGGTCTTCTCGGCGAGGGCGGCAGCTCTCAGGCTCCCATGACCATCACGAAGCTCTGCGCCGCCCTGCACCCCCGCGTGCGCTTCTCCACGCTCGACTCCCTGTCGCCCGTGTACGTGAGGCAGATCCTGCACGGTGTGGACTACGCGCATGCCATCTTCATCGTGTCGAGCAAGTCAGGCGGCACCCTTGAGACGCTCTCGCTGTACCACGTCATCTGGGAGGACGTGGTCCGCGAGCTCGGCGAGCAGGAAGCTGGCAAGCACTTCGTGGCCATCACCGACCCGGGCAGCGACCTGGAGAAGCTCGCCCGCGAGCGCTCCTTCCGCGGTGTGTTCCTCGGCGAGCCCACCGTTGGCGGGCGCTTCTCGGCGCTGTCGGTCTTCGGCCTGGTACCGGCGGCCTTGTGCGGCCTGGACGTGCGCGACATGGTGACTCGCGCCGCCGAGATGGAGCGCATGTGCTCCCAGGACAGCCTGAACAACCCCGCCGTTCAGCTGGCGAGCTTCCTCATCACGAACCTCTCCCCCGCCTCGGCCAATTGCTTCACCTACATCTCGCCCCAGCCGGGGCGCGTCTTCGGCCTGTGGATGGAGCAGCTCATCGCAGAGAGCCTCGGCAAGGACGGCAAGGGCGTCGTGCCTCACATCGAGATCGACGTCAACCTGCTCAACCACCATCAGCCCATGCACCCCGTGGTGGTGTACCACACCAACGCCGACTCCACGTTCGACCGCGAGGCTTCGATGCTCTCGCCCAACGTGCCGCAGCGCTCCTACATGCTCGAGGACCCCATGGACATCGGGCGCCACTTCGTGCTGTGGGAGTACGCCACCGCGTTCATGGGCTGGCTCATGGAGGTCCCGCCCTTCAACCAGCCCGACGTGCAGGCCGCCAAGACCAACACGAAGGCGATTCTCGCAGGTCATTTGCCCGACCGCACGCATCGCCTGGCCGAGCCTTGGGTGTGCGCCGAGTATTCCGACGAGTTCGCCTCGCAGACGGGCATCGTCGACCCCACGCAGATGCGCTCCGTGGACTCGGTGATCGACGCCTTCATGAGCCTGGTTGAGCCTGGCTGCTGGATCTCGGTCAACGCGTTCCTCCCCTTCACGGGCGAGCGCCGCGGCCCCATGGAGGTCATCCGCCACACACTCGCACGCCATCTGAGGGTGCCTTGCTCGCTTGAGATCGGCCCTCGCTACCTTCACTCGACCGGCCAGCTCCAGAAGGGCGGCGAGAACACCGGTCTCTTCCTCATTCTCTCGGGCAACGAGGTCAACGACCTTGAGGTCCCCGGCACCCAGTACAGCCTGGGCCAGCTCGAGGTCGCACAGAGCAAGGGCGATCTGGAGACGCTCTCGGCCAAGGGGCGCCGGGCGCTGCACCTGCACATGATCGACACCGACGCCGACACCCTGTGGAGGCTGGCACACGCCTTTGAGGAAGCCGGAACGAGAATCGCCATCAAGCGCGCCCTGGGCAAGTAGGAGACCCGCATGAAGAACGTCGCGATTGTGACGGGGGCCACCTCGGGCGTGGGCCGCGAGTTTGTACAGCAGCTCGATGAGATGCTCTATGGCTCCATCGACGAGATCTGGGCGGTGGCGCGCAGTGCCGAAGGCCTCTCTCAGCTGTCTGAGACGGCCCAGACGCCCGTACGTGCCTTTGCGCTCGACCTGACCGACACCAGCGCCCCGCGCCAGCTGGAAATGGCGCTGGAGCTGGAGCAGGCGGCACAAGGTGTGAACGTCGCTTGGCTCGTCAACAGCGCAGGCTCAGGATGGTTTGGGGGTTACCAGGACATGGGCAGCTCGGCTGTGCGCCGCATGGTTGAGCTCAACTGCCTGGCCCTTGCCGACATCACCTCGGCAGCCCTCCCCTATATGACGCCAGGCTCGCGTATCGTGAACATGTCTTCCATTGCGGCGTTTTTGCCTCTTCCGGGCATGGCGCTCTATGCGGCGACGAAGCGCTTCGTGCTTGACCTCACGCACGGTCTCAACGAGGACCTGCGCGGCACGGGCATCAACGCCTGCGCCGTATGCCCCAAGGCGATACGCACGGGCTTCTGGGACGGCGCAGGCTCCGACGAGGCCAAGGGCATGGGCTTCTTCTTTGGCACGGAAGACGTTGCCGACGTGGTGCGCAAGGCCATCCACGCCGTGCAGATGGGCCGCGGCAGCGTCGTCACTTCGCCCGACATGAAGCTTGCCTGCGCTGCCTTCAAGGTGATGCCCTACGGCATGCTCTGTGGGCTCACCAAGGCGGCTCTGGCAGCCCATCGGTCACTGGCCTACTGAGAACGGGCGCCACGACACTCGCTCTTCCTCCATACCGATGCACAAAAAAAGGGTCCGCATATGCGGGCCCTTTTGCATGGCGTAGATAAGCGCACACAAGCGCCGTATATCCGAGGCTTAGTGGCAGCCGGAGCAGCCGCCGCCGCAATCGCCGCAGGAACCGCCGCAGCAGGACTCGGGAGCCTCCTCGCGGCTGACAAGCTCGAGCTCGAACGTCAGGGCCTTGCCGGCGAGGTTGTGGTTGAAGTCAAGGTACACCTTGCCGTCCTCGATCTTCTCAACCAGAGCAGGCATGGGATAGCCGGCGGGGTTGCGGAAGTAAACGGTCTGGCCCACGGGAAGCTGCTCGTAGTTGGGCACGGACTCGCAGGGGATGGCCTGCACGAGACGCTCGTCACGCTCGCCGTAGGCATCCTTGGGCTCGAAGCGAGCCGTCTTCTTGTCGCCGGGCTGCATCTCAGCGACAGTCTTCTCAAAGCCGGGGATGACCTGGTGGGCACCCTCGACGAACGTGATGGGCTCGTTGCGGTCGTAGCTGCAGTCGAACTGCGTGCCGTCGTCGAGCGTGCCGCGGTAGTGGACGGAAACCTGAGTTGCCATTGAGCTCTCTCCCATTCCGCACGGGGCCTATCCCCATGCTGTATCCATTAGAACGCAACGTAGATGCAGGCAGCGCGCATCCAAGGGTCCAAAGGCCCAAGCCATGCGTGAACCTATGTGTACCCCGCCCGGCTCATGCCAGACAAGAAGTAACGCATGAAACACCCGCGTCAAACAAAACAAAGCATGCGCTACCATAGCATATGCAACGCAGCTAAAGCCCTGCAACCGGGCAAGAATTGCCCGAATGACGCGCAGGATACCACCTTGTGCCAAAGCGAACTAATACTCGCCACCATGTGCGTTGCCGAACTTGTCGGCAGCCTCTGCAAAGTTGGGCTGCTGCAACGCCCATGTGACGAACTCGGGCGTATCGACAACCAAGAAGTCGGCCTCATAGCAGGCAAGCAACGACTCGTCGGCACTTCCGGGTTTGAACACGGGGCGGTCGGGCAAATACGGCGGCACATAGCTGGGGCTGGCAAGAAAGAACGCAGCCCCTGGGCACAGGCGCGCGAGGCCATTGAGGGCGCGCTTGGCGGCATCCAGGCGGCCGAGCTTGTAGAGCAGCACGCTGCGCGCGATGTGCATCCAGCAGCTGCCCTCTCGGCCATAGCGCACATCGAGGGCGTTGAGCCCTTCCTCGTCCTCAAGACGCGCGTACAGCAGCGCGGCGGTGTGGCGCACGCCCTGTCCGTCGGCAGGAGCCTCGTCAAGCATCTCGCAAGCCAGATTGAGCGCCTGGCGATAGCAAGCCGCCTGCACGAGCAGATCGAGCCTGCGGGCACGCATGCGCAGGTAAGGGCGCATGAACACGGCATCCCACGGGTCGGCCACGGCATCGTCGTAGAGCGCCGAGCGCTGCTCGCACCACTGACGGGCCTCGGCCTCAAGCCCGCTGAGCCCATCGATGGCCTGCTCGAACGTGTCGGCCATGATGATGACGTCGAGTGTGCGCGCGTCGTAGCAGTGTGGGTCGCACTCGATGCAGCGAGCTAACAGCGCATGGGTCTGAGGAAGCTTCGAGGGCGGTTTACGGGGCGCGTCGGGGGCGGTCCCATACATCGCGTCGAGCTCGTCGTCAATGTCGCGCTGGGCGCGTGCCACAGCCTTCTCAAGCAGGAGCAGCGCCTTGTCCTCGTCGTCCTTCACGAGGGTCTCAGGCGAACGCATCGCCTGGCGCGTGAAGTCTGCCATGCGAGCGGCGTCGGTGGCCAGGCTCGGGTCGTCCTTGACGGCCTTGCGCAGAAGGCGCTCGGTGAGTTCTGCCGCTACAAGCATGTCTGGTCTCCCCCTTCCCGTTCCTGTGCCGCCTGGGCACGCGACTCCTCCAGCACACGAGCCGCCTCCACATCGGGGTGCATCGATATCCATGAGCTCAGAGGGCTCGAGAAGTCCCCGCAGTTCTCATCGAGCACGACGGCCGCCTCGCTCACCGCGATGAACAGCTCGTCGTCGCTGCCCTCCGCATACTCAAGGTGACCGAAGAGACCGGCGGGCAGTTCGTCCTGGTAGGCAAGGGTGACGCCAGCCTGGGGATAGGTGCGCATGATGGCATGCAGCTCACGCTCGGCCGCCTCGAAATCGCAGCGCTTGTAGGCCAAGAAAAGCTCAGCCAAGGCAAACCAGGCGTTGTCGTCGCCCGGATAGCGCTCACGCAGCGCATGGAAGCCCGCCTCGTCCTCGAGCTTCACGTAGTCGAAGGCCGCCACCTGCCTGAACCCGGCAACGTCGTCATGGTCGGCATCGAGCATCTTGAGACAGACCTCGAGCGAGGCGCGGTAGCGTCCCAGGCTCAGCTGCTCGTTGGCTATGTCGAGCATCCAGCGCAGGTAGGGCTTCATGTACGGCCCCATGCCCATATGTCCCTGCATAGGCATGGCATGCACGGCGCGCGCTCGCTCGGCACACTCGTCATGCACGCGCTCGGCTCCCTCAACAAGGAAGTCGAGCATCTCCTGGCGCGTGGGGCGCTGGAGGTTCTTCTGGATGCGCAGCGCGTCATGGCAAGCAGGGTCGAGCTTGAGGGCCTCGTCGACCATGGCGGTGGCCTCTACGGTGCTGCGGTTGACGTCGTCCTGGGTTTTCGCCTCAATGACCTGGTGGTCAAAAATCTGGGCGGCTCGGCCGGCGAGGGCAAAAGCACGGTCGGCATCCGTCTGCGGCAGGGCATCGCGGTCCTTGGCATATCGCTCGGGAAAAGCCGAGAGCATGGCGACAAGGTTGGGGTACTCCTTTGCCGCCGTGGAGGACGCCCAGCGCACGGCCAGGCGTTCAAAGTCTTCAGAAGCAGGAACCATGCTCATCGCGGGTCCCCCTTTCGGTACAACGTTGGGTGGATCAGAAAAATCGAGAGCAGGCGCGTCAGCCGCGCGGCAAGGTCATGGTGAGAACGACGCCGCCGCCCAGGCGCTTGCGTTGCTTGATGGTACCCCCGTGGGCATACACGGCAAGCGCCGCTACATAGAGGCCATACATGAGCCTGTCAAGGCGCATGACGCGTTGACGGTTGAGACCAGCCTCGCGGTTCGACTCTGAGCGACCTGCCTCAGAAGGCAGGCACATGGCCTGCAGGAGCACCTCGATCGGAGCTTTGTCGTTCTCCTCGATGCGAGGCCTGTCGAGCAAGGCGTTGCGCAAAAGAGCTGCGCGCTTCTTCTCGTAGACGAACTCGGTGCCCATGCCCGAGGCTGCGGGAGCACTTTCAAAGGCACCCAAATCAAGCGGGCAGAGCTCCTCGGGGCGGTTGTCTTGCACGACGAGAACGACGTCGGTCTCATTGGCGCGCACGGAAACCTCGACGACGCCGCCCTTGGCGACGCAGCCGCAAGCGCATTCCAAGATGAGCGTGACCGCAAGGCGCACAAGCGGCACGTCAGCCACGATGACGGGCGTGGACTGGCCCGGCACCATCTGGAGCACCTTGCCTGCCAGGCCGCTCTTGAGTACGTCGACCACACCTGCCGCCTCGGCGGCCAGGTCGCACTGGGCCTGAGGCTCGGCGGACAAGGTCGCCTGCACGCGATCGAGCATGATCTGCATGCGCGAGGTCTCGTCGGCCACTGCGCGCTCAAGGGCCTCGCGCTGCACGACATACTCGGGGCGCACCGTAAGGAGCGCGTCGCCCAAGGCGTGGACGGTCTGAATGGAAAGGGAGTCGTCGCGCAGCATGAGGTCGGCAAAGGCGCTGCGCACGCGCGTCGCGTGCATGGCGCGCAGGTCGCGACGGTGCTTGACGGCAAGCGACTGACGTTCGAGGGCGAGCTTGATTTGGTCGGCGATGGCGTCGAGGAATTCGAGGTCGTCGGCGGTGAAGTGGCTGCCCTTGACAGCGACGGCCAGCACGCCCTCCATGCCCGTCTGCGAAATAAGCGGCAGGTAGATGATGTCGGACTGCTCGTGAAAGTCGGTGAGAGCGCCGGCACGGGAGCCGTTTTCAAACACCCAGTGCACCACGTACTTCTCGATGAGCGAGTTGAACGTGTCCTCGCCAAGGTCGCCCTCCACCACGTTGACCGTGGCGTCACGGCGTGCGCGGTCGGTATTTTCGGAATCAAACGGATCGGCCAGGTACATGGCGCATGAACGCCCAAAGAGGCTCACGACGCTCTGGAGCGCCGTGTCGACCGTCTCGGCAAGGCCATGCGCATAAAAGAAGCTGCCCGTGAGGTCGAACAGGGCCTCCGTGCGCCTGCGAGACGCGTCGTGAGCGTCGGCCTCCTCGCCGAGTCGCACGACGAGCGCGCCGAGCACAACGGAGATGACCATGAAGAGGATGAAGGTGAGGAGGCTGGCGCGATGGTCGATGCCAAGGTCGTAGTAGGGACGCACGAAGCGCCAGTCCTGGATGAGCGCGCCGATGCAAGCCGCGACAATCGTGGGCAAAAAGGCACGCGAGAAGAAGGCAACGGCAACCGTGCCCGCCAGGAAGGCCAGGTAGGTCACGCCCTCTGCAAAACCGAACTCGTAGGCAGCATAGGCGGCTGCGGTCGCCGCAATGAGGCAGGCGCACGTGATGAGCCACGTGCGAGGCCGCCTCACGCGGTGAACGCGTCCGGCTTGGCTATCTTTAAGAGCATCGGAAGGAAAAGCCTGTGACACATCAATACTTTCTCATGGGGATAAGCCTGACTTTAGGGCCGCGGCCAAGCATCAGAGGCGCCGTACCGCGGACCCAAGCATCGACCTTGTCCCAGTCGCGATAGTCGCCTTCGGCGAGCGGGTAGACGCGAAGCGCCAGCTTCTCCATGTTGGTGAAGCCTTCGGTTCGCTTCCAACCAGGGAAGACGACGCTTGCCTTGGGATGCAGGCCGTGCGCCGTTTCGTGCATAACGGTATCGAGATCTCGCTCAGCAAGGCCCTCCGTCTGAGGTGAGGCGGCGCGCAGGCCTACCGAAAAGAGGGCAAGCGGGTGCTTGTCGAGAAACTCCGCGTTGGCAGTGAGCCAATCGCGCGCTTCCTTGTGGAACTTACCCATCCTCACGCCGCTGCCAAAAACCACGGCGTCGATGTCAGAGGGAATGGTGGGCATTTCCTCGACACTTACAACTTGGGGGCGAACGCCGTATGCGATGAAGTCGGTTCCGATGCGTTTGGCGATAGTGGTGGTGCAGCCAGAAAGTGTCGAATACGCAATGAGTACCTTCTCCATGCGATGAAGCATGCAATCTCCTATTCCCCTGCGGGCAACATAAGACGAACCCATATTGTAACGCACAAAAAAGGCCACCCGCGCGAGGCGGGCAGCCTTTGCCAAACGAAAAGCCGAAAGTTTCGACTAGTCCTCAATCTGGATGGAATTGCCCATGACGACAGGCATCAGCAGGCAGATGGCATAGACGAAGAAGGCGAGACCGGCCATGGTGGAAGACATGGAGGAGTCGAGAACGACGCCCAGGGCCAGGCAGACCATGACGAGGGACAGGATGATCTCGATGGCCATGCCCTTGTAATGCAGAGCCTTGGTGGAGAAGGCACCAAAGAGAACGCCCAGGCCGCAGAAAGCGATGAACAGGGCGATGACCCACTCGAAGGAGAGGGTGCCGACGAACGGGTCAACAATGGCGCCGACGCAAGCGGTGAGAGCCATGATGCCCGAAATCACCAGGTAGCCGGAGATGGTCTTGGAGCCACCAGCGTTCTTCCAAGCAGCGATCTGGCAGATGCCGGCAACAGCCATGACGACAGCACCGATGAGCTCACCGGCGGGCCAGGTGTAGCCCTCGGGAAGCTGCGGGTTGTGCATGGCCTCGGGCAGGATGCTGTGACCGACGAAGCAAATCACGCCCATGACGACCAGCAGTACGGCGCTGACGACGAGGCCCATGCGCGCCCAGCCGATCCTCTTACCAAACTCCATGGTAGAACCCCTTTCCTCCACGCCCGAAGGCGTGCTCCCGGCCGCTTTTCGACCGCGGTACAGAACTTTCCTGAGCAAGTATTCTATAGCTATTGTCAAAAAACAACAGTCTCAGCGCGCATGCTCACGCGCTTTATCCAAAAATGCACGCATAAAACGATATCTGCGGCACGAAAAAGGCCCCCGCAGGCAAAGCGGGGGCCTCCGGAGGGCAAATTTGGCAGTGTGCCTGCGTAAACTTAGAGCGCTTCGATCTTGTCGGCCCAGAGCGCCATGTTGGTACCGTCGTAGACAAACTCGCCGTAGACGTTGATGTTGGAGCCCACATCGTAGGAACTCTTGATATCGACGGGATAGAAGTACACGGTGAGCTGGTTTGCGGCGTTGTTGGGGTCGGAGACCACCATGGAGGACAGGCTGCCGTCGTCGGCCATGTTGATGGAGGCGACAGTGCAGTTCAGACCAACCTGCTTGGTGCTCCACTTGGCCGGCTCGGTAAGCAGGTTCTCGCCGAAAACGGGCCATTCGTAGGTGGTGGCAAGCGTCAGCAGGGCACCCTTGGCGTTGTTGAGGTTGGAGTACGCCTCGCTGCGCTGGCTGGACGTGGCAGACGTGTCGGCGAGCACCGTCTCAGCAGCCGTCACGGCCTGGCGGAGGTTGTAAGCGGTGTAGCGCGTGTAAGGGTGCGTCTCACGCTGCTCGTCGAGAGCCGCGTTGGAGTCGTCGACGAGGGCCTGAAGCTGGCTGACATCCGAAGAGACAGCCGGGGTGCCGGGGTCGCCAGCCTGGTTCGCCTTGCAGGAACCAATGGCAAGCGTGAGCACGACGACAAGGGCCACCAGCACAATGACCGCAACCCAGAACGAGGTGCGCTGGGTGACCGGACGCACGAGGGTGCCGCAATGGGGGCAGCGCGACTGCAGGTGGTCGACGGGGTGGCCGCACATACGGCACGGCGCACCGGTACCCACATAGTCGCCATCCTCGTACTCCACGGCACGGGACTGGGCGATGCGAGACGAGACAGCGCCCGCCACGCCGCTGAACGCACCGGCCACGGCGCCGCCGGCGGCCTTCAGGCCGTTGAGGACAGGGTTGCCGGCGCCAGCGGCGGGAGCCTGTCCCTGACGCCTCGTAGGTGCGGGGCGCTGACCAGCGTCGACGCTCTCACGCACGGGACGGCGACCAGCCGACTCACGCACGGGACGCTCGCCACGCACGCGAGGCTCACGGGGCTCGCGCTGAGGCGCGGCGCCGCGCTCCTGCATGCCGGGGTCATAGCCGTTGCCGTCATCGTAGTGCTGCTCCTGGCAGGGAGCCGCATAACCGTTGTCATACTCTTCGTATCGATCGTCCCTCATAACGGGACCTCCGCATCTCGAACAATTGGGGGCTCTGTTCGCTCTCGCCAAATCGTAAGAGTCTATCTTAAATCATCGAGCATGCCCGCCAAAACCCATCCATAAGAACTCACCGAAGCCCAACGAGAGCCAAGGCCTTCGACATAGGGGCACCAGCCGGCCAGCCAAGAGGAGAAGCGCGGGTCGACCAGGGGGTGCTTGAGCAAGCTCGTGTTGCCGGCGTAGTCGGCCATGCGCGGGTCGGCGTAGAGGCGCAGGTGCTGCACCTGGGCGCGCAGTCCCTCGCGCACCGAGGCGAACGTGTGGCCGGCAGCGCCGTCGTCGGTGGCGCCCAGGCCGGAGAAGTTGCACTGAGTGGGGTCGACCTGGCCTCCAAAGCGCAGGTAGCCGGTCTCATTCATGGCCTGCACGTACACCACGCCCGGGTCGACGCCCTCGTCGCGCGCCTCTTCGTAAAGAATCTTGCAGAACTCCTCGATGGTGGCCGCGCCCTTGTCCTTGTACACATCGGCAGGGTAGGTCGCCCCAGAGGCCTTGTAGTCGGCGACCATGTCGGCAACCGTGACCTTGCTGTTTGCGTTCATGATGGGGTGCAAGGCCGTGGAGAACTCAACCGTGGCAAAGGCCTGCTTCTCCGCGTCTGCCGTGGGAGCCGCCCACACCTGCGCGACATAGTCGCCTGCGGCCAGCTGCGAGCGGGCGAGCTCGACTGCCCACGTACCCTTGGCCTCGCCAGCCGAGGAGAGGTCGAGGTCTTCGACATAGCGGGCGATGAACCACTGGGCAGTCGTGGCGTCGGAGCCTGCCTTCCAGATGGCGATGCTCACCGCACCTGCGGGCTTTACCTGGCCCGACGGGATCCAGAACTCATAGCCCGCTCCCTCGTCGGTCATCCTGCACGAAAGGGCGGTTACCTCAAAAGGGGCGTTTTCGCCACCCCCGTTGTCGGGCGCGGACCAACCGATGACACCCGAGAAGACGTCGAACATCTTTGCTGCCTGGGCGCGGGTGGCAGATTCCTTGGGGTTGAGCAGCGCAATGCCGGTGGTCGTATCGCCGGTGAGGATGCCCTTGGCGTTGCACCAGGCAAGCGCGTCATAGGCGAAGTCGCTCACCTCGTCGGCATCATAGAACGCGTCGATGGAGCCAACGTACACGTTGAGCCCGCAGCCCTTGGCATAGCGCCACAGCATGGTGGCGAGCTCCTCGCGGCTCACCGTCTTGTCGGGACGGAAAAGGCCGGCATACTCGCCGTCCTTGTAGCCGGTGACGATCCCCTGCTGGTAGGCCCACTCGATTGCGGCGGTATACCACTGCCCGAGGGCGACGTCGGGGAAGCTCGACTCCATGCCGTAATTGGAGGGGTCGGTGGTGGAGGTGCTCGAGGGGTTCGCGATGCGGTAGAGCATCGTGGCCACCATGCCGCGCGTCATGGTCTCTTCCGGGCCAAAGGTACGGCACACCCCGTCGTCATCGGAGAAGCCGGTCATGATGCCGGCGTCGACCACATGCGCCACATAGTCCAGGTACCACTCGCCAGCTTCGAGGTCGTTGAAGCGCTTGACCTCGCCCGTGGTGGAGACACTCGCCAGCACGGAGTTGGCGGCGCTTGCCACATACCCGTCGAAGCGCAAGGTACCTACGACCACGTCTGCGGGAAGCTTGAAAGAAGCCTCCCAGGTCGTACCATCGACCTTGGTCATCTCAAGC
Source organism: uncultured Coriobacteriaceae bacterium (assembly GCA_900539345.1). Classification (GTDB taxonomy): domain Bacteria; phylum Actinomycetota; class Coriobacteriia; order Coriobacteriales; family UMGS124; genus UMGS124. Next base: position 47,853 of record UQBS01000007.1, read on the forward strand.
GAATGCATGGTGCCGTCGGGGAAGGTGACGTCAACATAGAAGTGGGCAGCGCCGGACAGGCCGGTGGAACCGCCAAGCGTCACGGTGCGCGTGGCGCCGTCGATGTCGGCAACGTGCAGCTCGCTCAGCGACAGGCCGGAGTTGTCCTTGTCCTTGGACAGACCAAAGAAGTCGGCGATGCCCTTGGCGTCGGCAACGCCGAGGTCGTGCAACGCCGTGTCGCTTGAGAGGAACTTGTAATCGTCCTTGCCGGAGATGAACGCATGCTCGACGATGATACCGGGGACGTTGTTCTTCTTGGTGTTGCGGATGATGGAATAGTAGTCGCGCTCGTTGCCAGAGCCGTCGATGTAGGTGTCGTTTTCCTTGATGCCGCGGTCATACAGGCCCAGGGCGACAAGGCGATCCTGAATGGACTGCGCGAGGTTCTCGCCGTCCTGGGTGACGGTGGTGATGCCGGCGCTGTAGTTGGGGAACCACACCTCGGCACCATGGGAATTCGACGTGTCGGCCGAGTTGATGTGGATGCTCACGAACACCGAAGCGCCCGCAGCAACGGCATCGGCGACGCGGCGCTTGAGGCATTCGGCCTCGTTGTGGTCGTAATCGGTGAAGTAGGGGCAGTCGCCCGAATCGTCGCGCGTCATGTAGACGCTCACGCCGGGGTAGGTCTCCAGCTCATCGCGGCATGCCTGGGCGATCTTGAGCGTGAGTTCCTCTTCTCGCAGGTCTTGGCCCTGGGCGCCGGGAGACTGGTTGTCATGACCGGGATCGAGGGCAATGACAAGGCCGGGAAGCTTCGTTGTAGCCTGGCCCTCGGCGTCGGAGGCGGCATCGACGGCCATGGCGTTGAGCATGACGTCGGAGACGCCCGCGACGTCGAGCGCGTCCTCGACGCTCTGGGCTTCCACAAGCTCGCCTGCGGCGTCGATGGTATAGGCGGTGAGGTCGGCAACAGGTTCAGTCGCCTGGGTGACCTCAAACACATACGCGCTGGTAGAAAGCGCAAAGTCCACCGCATGCTCGCTACCGTCGGCAAGGGTGTACGAGAGGGACCTCAGAGACGAGGTTCCCTGGCCGAGCAGCGCCGTATCGATATTGAAGAGCATGGCCTCCATGTCGATGGCAGAAACCTCAACCTCAACGTCACCGTAAGGCGAGGAAAGGGTGAGCTGGGCAGACACGACCTGGCTCGCCTCATCGGCAAGCATGAGCGCGACCTGCTGGGTCTGGCCCTCCTCCAAGCTCGCCAGGGAAACGTACACCAAGGAGAGTGCCTCTTCGGGAGCGAGGGGTGCCTCGGGGGTCGCGTCGTCTGGCGATGCAGAGTCATCGGAAGAAGCAGGCTCGCTGGGCTCGGGGGTCGGCTGCTCTTCCTCGGGTTGGTCCGCAGGCGTCTGCTCGCCCTCCTGCTCATCGGCGGGATCGGGCTGGGGCTCGGCGTCGACATCGCCCTGGGCGGTGTCATCCGAAGGGGCATCCGGGGCCGGCTCGGCAGGAGCGGATGCATCTGCGCCCTCTTGATCGGTTCCCGCCTGGGCGGCGGGGGTCGAAGCGACCTCGTATGCCGGGGCCTGACCGGCCTCATCGGCAAGCGCCTGAGCGGCGGGCATGAATCCGCTGAGGATCATCGACCAGCTCACGAGGCACGAAAGGGCAAGATTGGCAACGGGATGTTTTGTCACCGTGTGCTCCTTACTTCTCGTATGGCTCCGCAAGACGCACGGCGGCGTATGCGGAAAGTCAACAAAAGCACCTGGCATGGTACCATCCCCATGCCAGGTGCATGATTCCGCAATTGGAAAAACAGCGTTCCGTCCCTGCCGCGCCGTTATTGTATACAGCCAAAATGCCTGGTCAGAAGGCTACAAGACATCGCGTACGAGAACCGTGAGGATTTTTGCCATCTGAGCGCGCGTGGCGTAGCCGTGAGGGTTGAGCAAGGGATAGCCGTAGGTGGTGTCGCCGGTGATAATGCCGTAGAGGTTGCACCAAGAAAGACCATGCAGGGCGTAGTCCGACACGGCCCACGCGTCATCGAACCCGCTGATGTCGCCCATCTCGGAGCCCATGCCCAGCATGAGGGCATAGCGGTGCACCATGGTGGCAAGCTGCTCACGGGTCACGCAGTCATCAGGACGGAAGTAGCCCGTCTCCTCGCCGTACTCGTCGCGCTCACCGGTCACGATGGAGTTGTGATAGCACCACTCAACCACGCCAGCGTACCACTTATCTTCCCAGACGTCATAGAAGCAATCGCCTGCACCCTGAGGCGTGTAGCCCGTGGCATGGCGGCACAGAACCGCCGCCACCTCGGCGCGGCTCACCGCATTGTCAGGCCCGAATAGGCCCGTGTCCGAATAGCCGGTCATAAGACCGGCGTCGCGCACATACGCAACGTAGCCCGCGTACCAGGCGTCTGCATCAACATCAGGAAAGCCGGGCTTGTTGTCAGGCACAGGCGGGTCCACGGGCTCGTCGCCACCCTCAACCAGCTTGACGCCGCCCAGCCAACCGCAGCGCGGAGCAACGACGTCGTCGTAGCTCGCAACCCAGCGCTCAAGGGGAACCATGCGGATGTAGCCGAGGTTGTCGACTACCTGGCCCTCTCCGTTCTCGTCTTTGCCGATGTAGATGCCCACGTGACCGTAAATCTGTCCGTCGTTGGTCCAGTTGTGCGAAGGCGTGGCAATGATCATGCCCGGCTTGATGTAGCTGATATCGGAAATGGTGCACCAGTCAGCATACATGTCGCAGGCGTTGCCCCAGAAGAGACCAACACCAGCCTGGTCGTACACCTCGGTAACCCAGCTCGCGCAGTAGCCCTCGCCCGTAGACGACACCGTGACGCACGCCTCGAGAACCGCGGCAAGCAAGCTGCCGGGATAGGCTTCGGTAATGACGCCCGACGCGATAATCTCGCGCAGCCTGGTGCGCGTGGCCTCGGTTATCTGGGCAAACTCGTCTTCGCCGGCGCCTTCAGGCTTGCCTTCGCCCGAGGGCTTGTCCTTCGCGCTGTCGCCGTCTTGCCCCTCGGGCTGGGACGTCTCGCCCTGTGCTTGATTGGCGGTCTGGTCAGCCTTTGCCTTCTCGTCAGCCTCGGCCTGCGCACGCGCGGCAAGCTCGCGGTCGTATTGCTCAGTCAGCGCCTTCACCTCGGCGTCGGCCTCGTTGAGCGCCTGGGTCGCCTCATCTTGACGGCGCTTAACCTCAGCAAGCTGGTCGCTCTTCTGAGTGCGCAAGGTTTCAAGCTCAGCCTTCTGGGCTGCGAGGTCGGCTTGGCGAGTCTCAAGCTCGGCAAGAACCTCTTCGTCGGCCTGCTCAGCAGGCACGGCAAGGAGGGCGTCTATCTCTCCTTGGATGTCGGCAATTTGCTGGGCCTTGGCATCAATCAGGCCAAGCGTTGACTCAAGCTCGACACAAAGCTGCTGGTATTGGGCAACAAGCTCATCAATCAGCGCCTTAAGGCCATCGTAGCGCGACCGTGCATCGGCAAGGGCGGCAGCAGTTGCATCCACGTCGGCACGCGCAATCGAGGAAAGCACGCCCAAACCGCAGGCCCCCAACAGCGAGAGTCCTGCCGCAACAGCAAAGGAGCGACGTGAAAGCAAGTTCATCAATGGTGCGCCCTTCCGACAACAATCAGGTGTACGAGCGGGGCCAGTCTACACCATGCCAGAGCAACGCGCATCGCATAGAGGCACGAGACGCCCTGCGGCACCCGAGCGCGACACAAACAGACGATAAGAATGGCCACAACCCGAAACACGCGCGCCCCGCACTCCAGGTTCGAGGGCGGGGCGCGCGCTAGTTGGGGAGTAGGGCCCCGAGTGACGGGCTCCCCTACTAGGTCAGGCTGAAAGACTCAAACTCAGCGGAGCCGAGACCCGAGCCGGTACCAGATACAAAGGCAGGCTCGGAGCTTGCAGACTCGGAGGGCACGGCGGGCTGCACGGGTTCGCCGGGGACCGCAGGCCCGGAGGGCTACTCGGGCTCAGCAGACTGCTCGGATTGGTCAGGGTTCGCAGGCGTGGCGGGCTCACTGGGCTGGTCCGGAATCGCAGGTTCTGCAGGCTGCTCGGACTCGCCGGGGACCGCAGGCTCGGAGGGCTCGGCGGGATTGCTGGGCTGCTCGGGCTCGGCGGGAGCCGCGGGCTCGCTGGGCTGGTCCGGGTTCGCAGGCTCGCCAGGCTGACCGGGCCCTGCGGGCTCGCTGGGCTGCTCGGGCTCGGCGGGCTGCTCGGGCTCGGAGGGCTCGTCCTTGGCGCCCGCGCCCTCGAGGTCGGCGGGCAGGCCGGTGGCGCCGAGCCAGGCGGTCAGGGCTTCGAGACAATCGGCACCCAGGGGGCAGCCGCGAAGCGCCAGGCGCTCCAGGGCGGGCATGCAGGCGGGGTCGAGCGAGGAGACCTGGGTCCCCGAGAGGTCGAGGAAGCGCAGGGCGGAAAGCCCCCCGAGGGCCTCGTCGCCCGCGAGCCTGAGCTCGGCGACGCCGCTGCCGGAGGCGTCGAGGGAGGCGAGCCCGCAGCCGCGCTCGAGCGAGAGGGACTCCAGGCGCGTGCGGCCGTCGGGGTCGGGGGTGCCGGCCTGGGCGTCGCCGTCCCAGGAGAGGTCGGCGCTCACGACGTCCGCGCCCTCGATCTGGGCGGGAAGCGCGAGGTCCGTGGCCTCTCCCCTGTAGGCCGTCACATACACGCCCGCGCCCACGTAGCGGCCGCCGAGCTCGGCGTACTCGCGGTCGAGCACGTAGGCCTCGCCCGCGGCGTCGACGGCACCCTCGGGCACGGCGAGGTAGGTGAGGCCGTTGAGCTCACCGGCAACGGCCGCGGGGGCCGCAGCGGGCTGCTGGGCCACGTCGGCGACAGGTCTGTCCTCAGCCTCGGCGTAGGGGCTCAGCTCGCCACCCGCCAGCTTGTCCATCTGGGTGAATATCTTGGCAGCCTGGGCGCGAGTCGCTGTGCCCTGCGGCAGCAGCAGCGGCTTTGCGTCGCCCACAAATCCGGTGAGCACGCCCGACGCACCGCACCACACCATCGCGTCGCGAGCCCAAGGTGAGACCGCCCACGTGTCCGAGGCGGCATTGAAGGAGGCCGAGGGCGGGTTGGCCGTCTTGACGCCGGCCCACTTGGCGAAGCGGTAGGCCATCGTGGCGAGCTCCTCGCGGGTCACCTCGTTGTCGGGCAGGAAGCACCCGGCGTTGGGGCCGGAGGTGTAGCCGGTGACGATGCCCTTGGACATGCACCAGGCAACGGCCTCATAAGCCCAGTGGCCCTGAACATCCCAAAGCGCACCGGACGAGCAGGCAGGGCTGCCAGCGACGCGCCACAGCACGGTAGCCACCATGGCGCGGGTCACCGCGGAGTCGGGCTCGAAGTAGCCCGTGTAGTAGATACCGGCGTCGTCCTTCAAGCCGGTCATGAGGCCGCGCTTTGCCGCCTGGGTCACCCAGTCGGTGTACCACTCACCTGCCGGCACGTCCTTGAAGCTCGTGGGCGGCACCTGCTCCCACTTGGCGTAGAGCGTGAGGTTGCCCTTCACGGCCGAGTTGAAGTCATAAGACCTGGTAAGACCCTTGTCGGCATACCAGCCCTTGAAATAGAAGCCTGACTTCGCGGGGTCGGCAGGCCTGGATGCCTTGGCGCCGTACGTGACGGACTGCGCTTTCACGGACGTGCCGCCGTTCGAGTTGAAGGTCACCGTGTACCCGTTGGGTGCCCACTTGGCATAAAGTGTGATGTTGCCCTTAACCGGCGCATTAAAGTTGTATGCCTTCGTCAGCCCCTTGTCGGAGTACCAGCCCTTGAAGGTGTGACCGGCGCGCGTGGGGTTGGCAGGCTTGGACACTGCCTTGCCCTCTTCCACAGAGGCCGTCGTCTGGGAGCATGTGCCTCCGTTGGCGTTGAAGACCACCGTGTACGTTGCGAGGTAGCGCCACTTTGCATACACGGTCTTGTTGGACGTGATGGGCACCTTGAAATCAAACGGCGTGGTGCAAGAGCCGGTGGTGTACCAGCCGTCAAAGACATAGCCGCCACGCGTGGGGTCAGCAGGCTTCTTGAGCGTGTCTCCGCTCCTCACCTTCTGCGTCGAAATGACGTCGACATCATAGTTCCACCTGTTATATGTGCCAAAGGTGACGGTGTAGTACCGATAGGCAACGGGGGTGGTGACGGACTCCAGGATGCTTCCGCCGCCCACGCTCGCACTCAGCGTGAAGCTGCCCGGCGCCTTGCCACTCACCGTGACGGTCTTCGGATTGAAGCTTGCCGCCGAGGAGCCGTCGAGCGACCAGGTCACACAGCTGTCGTCAATCTTCGACACCCAGCTCGCATAGGTGCCGCCGATGTGCGCGAACAGGCCGAAGCGCTGCGACTCGCCGACACCCAGGCTCTCGTTTGCGGCAACGATGCTCGTACCAGCCGCGTTGACCAGGTACACCGAGAACGTGGCACCCAGCTCTGCCAGGGCGGAGGACATGTAGTTGACATCCATGACCAGCGTCTTGTCGGCCTGCTTATATGCCGGGGACGCGGCAGTCGTGCCAAAGCACTGAACCCAGAACGTGCGGCCCGACACCGTGACGCAACCGATGCCGATGGAGGTGCTGTCCGCGCTCAGGATATTCGCCTTGTGGCCCGAAGAATTCATCCACTGGTCCATGACGCCCTGAGCCGTTGTGGAGCCCACGGCGATGTTCTCGCGGGTCATCTTGGAACTGGCAGTGAAGCACTTTTGACCCGTGGGGCGTGTGTGGTCGAACACGATGGAGGTCTCGGCGGCGCGCTGCATTGCGACCGCCAAGAGGTCGGTATCCATCGTGAGCGCGGACAGTCCCTGCTTGGCGCGCTCCTGATTTACCAGGTCGAGCACTTCGAACGCCTTAGAGTAGCTTACTTGCGCCTCCACGGACAGGGTGCCGTCGTACTTGTAGTAGCCGTCGACCTGCTCATCAAGATACGAGGGGTAGCTGGGGGTGAAACCGCAGCCAAAGAACGCCTCGTTGGAGACAAACCTGAGGTCGGAGCCAAAGGGAAAGCCCGTGATGGGCGCGTAACGGAACGCATACCTATAGATGTACTTGAGGTTCTGCCCGCCTGTTACACGTGCAAGCTGCTTGCAGTCGCCGAACGCGCCATAGTTGATCTGCACCAGGCTCGAAGGCAGGTCGATGCTGGTGATGGCCGAACCAGCGAAGCACGCGTTGCCGATAGTGCGCAGGCTCGACCCCAACGTGACGCTTGCCAAGTTCGGACAGCTGAAGAAACACTCCCAACCTGCGCATTCGCCCAGCTCGGCCACATTGTTGCTGATACGGACGCCGCGGAGCTGGTTGCAGTTTGAGCAGATATAGCCCTGCACGCACGTCACCGAGTCGGGCATGTCAAGGCTCTGGATGGCCGTGCCGTACAGGCAGTACTGCTCCATCCTGGTAAGGCCTTGGGGCAGCACGATGTTGGAGAACGTGGCGTTGTTGCACATCGCGTAGGAACCGATGGTCGTCACGCTGGACGGCACCGTGTATGTGCCGCCGCCCAGATTAGACGTCTGAGCGTAGAGGATGGTGCCGTCGCGGGAAAGCAGGGCGCCGTTCACTACCTTGTAGTTCTTAGCATTGGAGGGAGCCACGAACGTCACGGGCGGGCAACCGCCGCACGGGTTGTAATGCTCCGTCACCTGATAGGTGTTGCTGCCCGAAATCACGTTGCCCACGTACACCATGGGCTCGAGGTTGACGTTCAGCGTCAGCTTCGTGAGGAGCGAGTTGCGAAACGCGTCGTGCCCGAGCGTCTTCACGTTTTGGGGAATAACGAACGACGCGATGGGCGTATTCTCAAATGCGCACTCACCGATGCTCACGAGCTGGGAGTTCGAGGGAAACGTGATCTTGGAGACCTTGGTGTAGCTGAAGCACGAGGCACCGATTTCCTTGATGGTGGCGGGGAACGTGACCGAGGTCACCGTCTTGGGCAGGCCACCGCCATAGAAGTTCACACCGTATATCTGCTTGCCGTCGAGCTTTGCCGGCAGCGTAATGGAACTCGCCGAGCCATAGTAGCCGTCGAGGACGTAGACCGTGTTGCCGCTGTCGTCCTTGGACTCATAGTAGCTCCAGTCCCCCGAGTACACCGTGGCCGAGTAGGCAACGGGGACGTTGGCTGCAGAGTCGTCGGCGGAGCCGTAGCCCATGGGGGCAGAGCTCCCCTCAGGCTCCGCGTCGGCTGCAACGTCGTATTCGGGCACCTGAGAAGGGTCGCTCGTGACGGAGCTGCCGGCTGGGAACATCTGAGACGAGGCACCCGCATCCTCACGGCTGGCCGCCTCACCGATAAACGCCTGTTGAGAGGAGGCATCGGGCCCGGGGATGAAACCGGGGTTCGCGGCGACGGTTATGCCTGATGCTGATGCGTCGGCACCGGGTTCAGGGTCCGCAGAGCCGGCGGTGCTGATTTCAGAAACGGCAGAGCCAGCGGCATCTGGCTTGGAGATGACAGGGTCAGCAATGCCGGGCTCGGAGACGGTAGAACCCGCGGCATCGGGCTCGGGGGCAGCCGAATCTGTGGCGCCGTCGGCCACATCCGTCCGTGAGATGTCGGTATCGGACCCGGAAGCGGGGTCGGGGCTTACAACATCGACCGGCCTTTCTACCTGGGAACTCGCATCCACCTTCACCTGCGACACAGCAGGTTCCTCCGCCCAGGAAGGCGAGCTCAGGACCCCAAGACACAACGTGACAGCCAGCCCGGCAACAAACACCGCAAGCAGCCGGCGAGCCGCTCCCCCAACACGAAACACATCCACGCGAACCTCCAATCGATCACAACAACACGCACTTTGCCGGCGCACATGATACGCCACATCGAAACTGCGAGATTGTAAAAAGTGAGACGGTCCGAACGCGAGGGTCGATCAGCTTAACCGCCTGAAAACGACGCGTCCCCACCCCTCTAGCAAAGGCGCTCGCTTCTCCTTTTCTCTTTGGCGACCAATTCGAGGGCGAAACGCGAGGCGGTAAGCTGCCCACCCTCAAACGCAAAAAGCCCGCCGGGCGAGGGGTGCTCCCCTGCCTGGCGGGCTTGTGTGCGGTATCGGTGTGCGGCGTCTTACTTCGCGAAGAGCCTGCCGACGCCTGAGATTCTGTCGTAGTTGTAATTGGTGGAGTTGTGCAAAGTCGTGATGTAGACGCCGCCCGAGGGAAGTGCCTGGATGATCTGGTCGTTGCCCAGGTAGATGGCCACATGACCCGGCCAGAACACGAGGTCGCCACGGCTCATCTGCCACTTGCTGATGCGCTGGATCTTGCCGTAGTTCCACAGGTTGTTGGCGTCGTGGCTGTGCCAACCGTCGCTGCCCGAATCCCAGTGGCAGATGGGGTCGAAGCACTTGATGTAGTCGTCGTCCTTGGTGTCCATGCCCACGGCATAGCAGCACTGCATGACGAGGCCCACACAGTCCACGCCCACACCCGGCGCACACGCGTAGTTCCACACATACGAGGTGCCCAGGTACTCATAGGCGCGCGCGATGAAGGCCTCGACGCAGTCCTGACGCGTGGCGGCGGCGCCGATGCGCGAGGGAGTCATGTACGACAGGATGCCGCGCGAGGGGCTGTGCGGCGAGACGTTGTAGGTGCTCACCTGGTACATGTCGCTGGGGTTCTGCCAGCCAATCTTGCCCGAAGGAGCGTAGAGGATGCGCTGGGCACGGTAGTCCTCGTGGCCCTCGGGGTCGATGACCTTGGCGTAGAACCAATAGTAGTCCTCCGCCGGCAGGGTCACGCTCAGCGACTCGCCACCCATCTGGGAGCCAACCAGAGTCGCGGAACCCTCAGCCCAACCGCGCTTCCATGTGTACTTGAACGAATAACCCTCGGTGCTCGGAGCGTCGAGAATAGCCGCAACCGTCCAGCTTGCGTCGCCGGCGGAGCCGACCTTGGCTCTCTCGAGCTTCCATACCTGAACAACGCTCGACGCCATGTGAGCCGTGCCGTAGGCATCGGTGACCTTGACGTACACGGTGTATTTACCAGGGGTGTCGAAATCCAGGTTCACAGATGAACTGGACCCAGCGTCGCCCGTCCACGTGCTGCCATCAGAGCAGACCCAGGCAAACTGGTACGTAAGCCCCGAGCCGGAACCCGAGACGTTCGCCGTGGCCTTGGTGGAACTGCCGGCCTTGAGGTAGGCGTTTGCCGTGCTCAGGCCGGAAAGCGACCAGCTAGCCTGCTGCATCGTGGCGCCCGCCAGCACATCGCGCGAAAGCACAGTAATCATCTTGGCGGCCTGGGCACGGGTGGTGGCCGCCTGCGGGTTGAGCAGGGCGACGCCCGTGGTGGTGTCGCCCGTCAAGATGCCGGCAGCGTTTGCCCACTCCATGGCGTCAACAGCGTACTCGCTCACCTGGTCCGAGTCGTAGAAGCCCGAGATGTCCGCGCTGCCCGACCCCTTGCCGCAGCGCTGGGCGAAGCGATAGAGCATGGTAGCGAAATCCTCACGAGTGATGGGGTCGCCCACGCCGAACTTGCTGGTAGCAAAATAGCCGGTAGAGATGCCGTTCTCATAGGCCCACTCAACGGCAGCCGTGTACCACTGCCCTGTCTCGACATCGGAGAAATGCGAGGTCGAGCTCGATGCAGAACCCTTGGCATAGCGATAGAGGATGGTCACAACCTGCTCGCGCGAAATGCCGTCGTTGGGACCGAACAGGCCGTCGTCGGAATAGCCGCTCATGAGGCCGTTATCTACCACGTAGTCGATATAGCCGCCCTTGACGTACCAGGAATCGACAGGCGTATCGGGAAAGCGTGCCTCGTGCTTGTTGTCCTCGCCAGCAAGGGAGTCGGTGGCCGTGCCCATCTTGACCGGGGCAGTCGCGGCACAGATGCTCAGGGCATCGCCGGCCTGCTCAAGCGCGTCGGCAAGGGCGCTGCGCGCGGAGACCACGGAGGCAGCAGCGGCATCCGAAACGCCAGCGTTGTCATCTGCAGGATTAAAGGCGCCAGCGAGCATCTGGGTTGCGGCCTCGCCAAGCCAGGCGAAGTCGTACTGCTCGAAATCCGAAGGCAGAGCGAGCTCCACCACAACGATGGGCATGCCGTCCTGCGCCGCAGGAAGCTCGCAGGCAAACTCCCCACCGGCGAGGTTGGCGTGCACCTCAAGAAGCAGGTCAGCGCCCGACTCCTTGGCAAGAGCGATGCGGGCGGCGAGCTCATCTTGAGCAGAGGCGCCGGGAGCGATGGCCTGCGAGCTCGAACGAAGCGTGCCGACGCTCAGGCCCTGGACATCCTGCACGGAGCGCGCAAGCTGCTGGGTCAGTGCAAGCGTGAGGTTGGCCTCAGTGAGATCGCCCAGAGCCGTGCCTGCATGCTCGCCGTCATGGGCGGCATCGAGTGCGGCCTTGAGCGCGGCACCCTCAGAGGCACGCGCGGGAGCAGCAGCGGCAAGAGCCTCGGAAAATGTGGCGTAAGCCGTCTTGCCCTCGGGCGTCACCACGTAATATTTGAGCGTGCAGGTGCCGGCAAGCTTGGTGTCGGCGGGCGCATCGGGGGCAGAGGGGTTCTCCGGCTCTGCAGGCTTGGTGGGCTCGCCGGGCTGGGTGGGCTCCGTCGGCACCGCAGGATCGATGGGCTCGGTAGGCTCGGCCGGGTCTGTCGGCTGACTGGGGTCGGTGGGGTCCGTCGGCGTTGTGGGCTCGCTGGGCTCGGCCGGATTCACGGGAGCCACAGGATCGGTAGGGTCTACTGGCGCCGCAGGTTCGCCGGGCACGGTAGGCTCACTCGGCCCAGCAGGGTTCTCCGGCGTTGTGGGCTGATCAGGGCTCTCCGACCCAGAGACACCCGTGGACTCGCCGGGCAGTGCGCCACCATCAGAGCCAGTCGTCACAGCAGAGTCGCCCGACACCGTTGTCGCTGCAGCCCCCTGCACATCGTCTTGTGCCGCAGCGCCAGCGACGGGCACACCCGCCTGCACCTGATCGGCGTTCGCCAAAGACACGATAGAGGTGCCCGCAATGCCCAAAGAGGCCACGAGGCCCATCGCGCACAAGGCGAGCTTGATACGAGCGGTCAATTGTCCAGCTGGTTTCATCTGCCCCATCCGTTTCAATCGTCACGAGCAGCCCCGGCCCGAAGGCCGGGGCATAACTCTCACATGCGTCAAGGGTACCAGCCCTCGCGGCGGATGGGGCGAGCAAAAACAAACTAACGGAGTGTTTCAAACGCTCCATAAACCCAAAAATCAACAACAGGTGCGTTTCTGCCCCCGCTTAGTACACGTACACCGTGGTTCCCGAGGGGATGGTCTCGTAAATCCACTTGGCGTTGGACGTCTCCAGGCGCACGCAACCGTGCGACAGGTGCATACCCAGACGCGTGTCCTTCGGAGCGCCGTTGGTGTAGTACGTGGTGGAGTGGAACAGGTAGTCGCCGTAGAACTGCGTCCAGTAGTAGCAGCGCACACCATAGGAGTCGAAGTAATACCCGCGGCTATCCACGGAGAACAGGCCCTTCACCGTGGGTGTGTAGTATGTACCGGGCGAGCACAGCCAAAGCGCGCCCTCTTCCCAGCCGTAAGGCATCTTGTAGTACACGCCAACCAGGCACGACTCGGTGTCCACAGCAAGCAGCCACTCGGTGGGGCTAGTAAGGTTGCGAATCATGTTGTACACGTAGACCGAATCGCCCGAAATGACCTTCACGCGCGTGCCGGCATAGCTCTGATGTCCCTCAGGGTCGGTCACCTTGGCATACAGCCAATAGAAGCCATCGGAGTCGAGCCAGACCGTCTTGCTGGTGTTGGTGCTCTTCTCCCTGCCGAGCGTGGCGGCCGTATCCTCGTACATGCCCTTCTTCCACACATACTCATAGGTAAAGCCGCTGTTCGAGGGGGCCGTGTGGTTGACGCCGATGGTCCAGGTGTGCATGTCCCACTCAGAGGTGGCCGTGGGCGCAAGGGCCTGCCACACGATGACCTCGGCGGACTGGATGCGGCTGATGCCGTTGGAGTCGGTTACCTGGCACCACAGCGTGAAGGTGCCCGAACCGCCCAGATAGTAGCTGAAACTCGCGTCCTTCTTGGAGCCGCTGCGCCAGGTCTCGCCTGCCGTGTTGTACCAGCCGTACTCATAGGTAAGGTCCGAGGTCGAGCCGCTCACCTGGGGTGTCGCGGTGATGTTGCCGCCGGCAATGAGATAGTGGTTGGGCGTAGACAGCGAGGAGTACGTCCAAGCAGGGCCCTGCAGCTGGGCGCCGTTGAGCGTGTCGCGCACGAGCACCGTAAACATCTTGGCCGCCTCGGCACGCGTGGTGTTGTCCTGGGGCTTGAGGCGCGCGGGCGTCTGGGTCTTGTCGCCGGTGATGATGCCCCTGCCGTTGGCCCACCTCATGGCGTTCCAGGCATAGGCGTTTACCTCATTGGCATCAGGGAAGGACGAGATGTTGCCGAGGTTGCCGCCCACGCCGCAGCCCTTGGCGAAGCGATGCAGCATCGTGGCAAGATCCTGCCTGGTAACAGGGTCATTGGGACCAAACAGACCCGTGCCGATGTAACCCGTGGTGATGCCGTTTTGATACGCCCACTCCACAGCAGCGGTGTAATACTCACCCGTGGGCACGTCGTAGAAGTGCGTGGTAGTGCCATAGCTGGAGGGGTTGGTCGTGGCGTCGCTCGAGGGGTTGGCGTAACGGTACAGGATGACGAGCACCTGAGCACGGCTGATCTGGTCCTGGGGACCAAAGTTGCCAGCGTCGGCACCCGTGGTGTATCCCGTCATGAGGCCGGAAGACGTCACATAGTCGAGCCAGCCCTCTGTTACATACCACTCGTTGGCGGGAGTGTCCTTGTAGAGATAAGGCTCCGTCGAAAGGACATTGGGCTCGGTGGGAGCAGGAACGACTTCGAACTCGCCAAAGCCAAGGGAGAGAAGCTTCTCGGCCACTGCCTGCTCGATCTCAATTGCAGAGCCATCGAGAACCTTGGCGGCCTCGTCCTTCTGGAAGAGCCACAGGCGGGCGTCTGTGGGCAGGTTCATCTTGCCGGAAGCGTCCTGGGCAGAGGTTTCCTGCGCGGCCGTCGAATCGGCGGCGTCGGGCGCGTCCTCGGCATCGGCCGGCACAGATGCCTCCTGGGCAACCTCAATCACATAGGCAGCAGCGTCGGCCAGGAAGTCCACCACGCCGCGCGACCCGTCGGCGAAGGTCACCTCAAGCTGCACGAGCTGGGCCTGGCCCACGCCCAAAGACTCCGTGGCAAGGTCGAACACGAGAAACCTGCCGTCGGTGCGCGTGGACTCAAAGGTCACATCGCCCAGCGCGCCTCGCACGGTCAGAACGCCCTTTACGAGCTGCGCGTTCTCGTCCTGCAGGGCAATGGCGAGCGGCACCTTGTCACCCAGCACGGGAGCGGCATGGCTTGTGTAGGCAAAGTTCAAGAGCTCAACGGGGGCAACAGCGTCAACCTCGGTGTCGCCGGCAGGCTTGTCGGCAGCATCATCCTTCTCAGCGGGCTTATCTGCGGTGCTGCCATCGCCCTCAGCGGGCTTGTCCGTGCCGGCGGCAGCACCGTCACCCGGGGCAGAAGGTTGGTCGGAACCAGCGTCAGCGGAGTTGTCAGGCGTTGCAGGAACATCAGGCTGGGCAGGCTCGCCAGGCACAGGGACCCCAGGCTGGTCGGGGTCGCCCGTCGCAGGTGCGTCGGGCCCAGCGGGCTGCTCAGGCTCAGGGGAAACAGGAGCGTCGCCAGGCGCGGCAGGCTGCTCGGTATCACCCGAGGCGTCCGGAGCCCCAGGCGTCACGTCATCGCCATCGCCTTCCTGCTCGCCACCGTTGCCGGCGTCGGGCCCCTGCTCCTGCTCATAGCCCGCAGCACCAGACTCGGACGCATCGTCGGCCCAGGCAGAGCCCATACCAGGTACCATGCAGGCTAGAGCAAACACGCAAGACAACACCAGTACAAGCAGTGCATACACCGTGGCTCTCGAGCTTCTGACCTGCCTCATATGGGTCTCCGTTTCCCCTCGGAATTCGCATTCGCGACACCGTCATGTATGTACAACATCTTAGCGCATGAAAGGGCGCGGCGGGCACTGCATAGCACCCTTTGCCCACGGACGGCGCAGCTCGCGCCGCCGGGCCCGCAACCCTTGCCGTTATGGGGGAGCCGAGGCTTGCGCGCTTCCAGCGCGGGCACATGCTGCTAGGATATGCAGGTCAAACATGCCCTTTGCGGGCTTTGAGGAAGGACCGGCCCCATGCCCAGAGTCTCGATTGTGATCACCGCGCGCAACGTCGCCGACCAGCTGCCCCGTTGCATCGCCAGCCTGTCTGCGCAGACCTTCGGCGACTTCGAGGCGATCGTGGTGGACGACGCCTCCAAGGATGGCACGTCCTACGTTGCCCAAGGCGCCACCAAGCGCGACCCGCGCTTCCAGATGCTCCAACAGCCCCACGGCAAGGGCGTCCACCTGGGCCGCATGGCTGGCGTCGAGCGCGCAAGCGGCGACTACCTGCTTTTCCTCGACGGCGCCGATGAGCTCGAACCCACCATGCTCGAACAGCTCGTCAGACGCATGAATGAAGCAGGCTGCGACATGCTCCGCTTTGGCGCAGGTGTCGAGAGCACCCCTGCCGGTCACAGCACGCGCCTTCAAGAAGGCGACATTGAGCTGGACCTTTGCACCCGAGACAATCAATCCGATCCTGCTTGGTGCGTCTCGAGCCACCTCTTCTCCACCCCGCTCGCACAGCGCGCCTTCGCCACGATGGCGACCGAGCGCCTCGACGGCACGCAGGACATCTACGAGATGACGGTACTTGCCTGCAAGGCACACGTGGCGGACGCCGTCGCGGACATTGCCCTCCCCCACCCGCACGCCGAGGACGAGACGGCTCCCGCCCTCACACTCAAGCAGTTCGAGTCCCTCTGCCAAAGCCATGCGAGCTGCATCGACGCCTGCCAGTCGTGGCTCGGCGCCTGGGATGGCCCCTCGGCGCAAACCTGCCTGCATGCCACGCGCCAGCGCTGTGCAACCGCCCTGGCAGATGCCTGGCTTACTTGCCTGCCGGAAGAAACAAAGGCCGACGGGGCAGAGCTGCTCGCCCACACCATCGGGCGCACTGCCAGTGCCGCCCAACTCTTCCGTCTTGCAGGTAACCGCATGGAGGCGGCCCTGCGCAAGGGCGAGACGCTCGACGAGACAGACCCCGCAAACGACTGGCTCACCTGGGCCGACGGGCTCGCCGCACAGGCGGGGCAGACCACAGACAGAGACGCCTACCTCATCCGCCTTCGCCGCCGCGCCCAAGACTTCCTCAAGGACCTGGAAGAGCGCCGCGGCCTTAGCCGCTTCGAGGGGCGCGACATCCGCATCTTCGTGAGCACGCACAAGCCGGTGGACACCTTTGCCAGCGACATCCTGCAACCGGTGCAAGTGGGTGCCGCCAGGGCCGCCAAGCGCTTCTCCTTCTGCCTACAAGACGACGCAGGAGAGAACATCTCGCAGCTCAATGCCCAATACTGCGAGCTCACGACGCAATACTGGGCCTGGAAGAACACCGACTCGCCCTACGTGGGCTTCTGCCACTACCGCCGCTACTTCGACTTCTCCGACACGCGCCACGAAGAAAACGCCTTCGGCGAGGTCATGGACGGGCGCATCTGCGCGCAGACGCAGGAGAAGTACGGCCTTACCGACGAGGCCATCGAGGCAGCCATCGAGGGCTGGGACGTCGTGACCACCGAAGTCAAGAAGCTCTCCTCCTTCCCCGGTCGCACACCCACGCCCCACAAGCAATACGCGGCAGCGCCCAGCCTGCATATCGAGGACCTCGACCGTGTCGTGGCCATCCTCAAGGAGAAGAACCCCGACTACGCGCAGGACGCCGACGCCTTCCTCGCCGGCCCGCAGAGCTGCTTCTGCAACATGTTCGTGATGAAGCGCGCCATCTTTGACGAGTATTGCGCCTGGCTCTTCCCGATCCTGGAGGAGTTCTGCCGCCAGACTGACATGTCCCGCTACAGCCGCGAGGCACTGCGCACCCCCGGCCACCTGGCCGAACGCCTGCTCAACATCTTCCTCATGCACGCCGAGCGCACGGGGCGCGGATGGAAGCGCAAGCAGGTGCAGTGCGTGCACTTTGAGCATCCCGAGCCCGCGCCGCGCCTTGGGCAGCCCCAAGCGCCGCAGCCCTGGAGACCCACAATCCCCGTGGTCTTCGCGGCCGACGACAACTACGTCCCCATGCTCACCACCACGATCCACTCCGTGCTTGCCAACGCCTCCGACGCCTACTTCTACGACGTCGTGGTGCTCCAGAACGGCATCACGGCCGACCACCAGCGCATCATGCGCGCGTTCCTCGAGGCCAGCGGCAAGGCAAGCGTGCGCTTCGCCGAGGCGGGCAGCCTGGTGGACAAGTACAACCTGCGCACCAACAACGCCCACATCGGCATCGAGACGTACTTCCGCTTCCTCATCCAGGAGCTCATGCCCTGGTACAACAAGGTACTCTACCTCGACTCCGACCTCGTGGTGGAGGGCGACATCTCCCAGCTCTGGCAGGTCGAGCTCGGCGACAACCTCCTGGCAGCCGCTCACGACATCGACTTTTTGGGCAACCTCAACGCCCCGGGCAGCGATCACACGAGCTACAACGAGCGCATCCTCCACATGAAGGACCCCTACAACTACCTGCAGGCCGGCGTGCTTGTGCTCAACACCGAGCAGATGCGCCAGCTGCACCCCATGGAGGAGTGGCTCAAGCTCGCCTCGAACAACGCGCTCATCTACAACGACCAGGACGTGCTCAACGCTGCATGCGAGGGCCGCGTGACCTACCTGGACTGGCACTGGAACGTGATGCACGACTGCGGCGATCGCGTGAACAAGGTCTTCTCGTTCGCCCCTGCCGAGGCGTTTGCCGCCTACAACGCCTCGCGCACCGAGCCGCTCGTCATCCACTATGCGGGCCTCGAGAAGCCCTGGAAGTATCCGGGATGCGACTTTGCCGAGCGCTACTGGCACTATGCGCGGCAAACGCCGTTCTACGAGCTCATGCTTGCGGCCCTGTCGGGCAAGGCGGGCATGACCGCCCCCAAGATGCACGAGAAGGTGGTCGACCCCAAGAACCCCATCCGTCGCATCGTTGACCCCATCTGCCCGGTGGGCTCCAAGCGCCGCGAGACGCTCAAGGCGATCGGCCGCAAGCTGCGCGGCCGCAACTAGACGAGGACACGCGGCGACCCCGCGGCCGCGACCGTAACTAGGCGCGGACGCCGTCGCCCCGCGGCCGCGACCCCCAGCCCTGCTCATGCCCGACACAAACAAAGGCGCCGAGGAAGGCCTGCGATGCAGGTTTCCTCGGCGCCTTCTTGCTGCGCGAGTATGTGACGGGTCCAAGCTCCCCTAGCGACAATCCTGCACCGTGGGGGTAATACGCACCATGAGGTCCTCGGTTGCCTCAGGCGACGTGGTCACCGTGAAGTTGATGATGGCCGGATGGTCGATCTGGTTGTGAACCTGGCCGGTTGCAACCTGGAGGCCCTTGTAGCTGCCATCGGGCCAGGGGATGAAGTTGTCGTTGTGGTCGACATAGGCGATGCTGCCGCCGGCGGGCGCATAGATGGTCAGGCGCTCGAGCATGTCGTCGGCGCTGTACTTCTCAGGGTTGGTGCCCACCATATAGTCATTGCAAACGGCTATTTCATCCTGCGTCGCCGTGTTGGAAAGCGTGAGCGAGCACTCGTAGGTCTTGGAGCCGTCGCGATTGGTCTTGCCCTCGTCGATGGTGAAATCGAGGTCGAGCCACCACTCCATCTTGGACCACGAGGCGTTGTCCAAGAAGATGCCGAGCTCGGGCTTTGCCGGGTCGTAGTTGATCTCACCGCCCGCGCCGAGTGCCGAGAACGTTGCCTGCTCGGCAGAATCAGCAAACCACGTGTAGAGGTGATACTGATCGATGGCGTCGGAAATGGTCTGCTCAAGCCCCGAGAAGCTCATCGAGGAGAAATTGGCCATGATGCAGTCGAGCGCCGTGGAAGCCGCCTGCGCAAAGTAGGCGTCCATGGCCTCGGCGTCGTCCATGTAGTTCCAGTACGTGTCGTGCAAAAGCACGCGCACCGTGTTCGTGCCGTCGAGGCGGGTGCCATCGTACATCTGTGCGCCGCCCGTGAGCGCCATGAGCATCTGAAGCAGCACAGGATCAAGCGCGATGATGCCGTCGACATACTCGCCCTGGAACGTCGCCCACAACTGGCCCCAGATGTCGCAGACACGCGGGAAATCGGGGATGAAGCAGGTATTGCCTGCAATGTAGCCGACCGAGTCGCTGTACAGCTGAATTTCCTCGTCGGAAAGGGGCACGCGGGCCCACTCGTCGTCGCTGGGGATGTAGTCGTAGACGGAGCACACGTCGCCAAGCATGACGGCACCGTTGCTCACGCTCACGCGACAGGCCTGACCAGCAAAGCCGCCCAGGGAGCGAATCTCGACGTTGTTGAGGGCCATGACGACATACACGCGGTCGCCCTGGGCGCCCAGCATGTTGGGCAGCACGTCGAGCAGCGCCGAGACCTTGTCCATCTTGCCGGCAAGAGGCGCGACCTTCTCCTTGGCCTGGTCAACGATCTTGGCAAGCTGGGCGATGTGGAGCTTACCGATGCCGTTGACGGTGTCGACCGCCTCGGTGAGTGCGGGCATGACCCTCTTCACCGCGTCGACGACCGTCTGGAGCGTCGGAAGGTCGATCTGAGTCTGGTCGTACTCGTTTTTGGTAATGAGCGTGTCGAGCGAGACGCCGTTGAGATCCTGCGACAGAGGAATGAGGGCGTCCTCGACAAGGTCGCCGAGCATGCTTACAAGCGAGCGGGCCGCCTTGACGTCGCTGCCGACAACAGGCACAAACTCGGCGGCACTCCACAGGGGGCCTTCAAGCTCGCTCTGGAAGTCTTTAATCTCAGCGGACGTCTTGACCGACAAATCGTAAGCGCTGGTGAAATCCATGCTCTTGAAAGCATCAAGAGTCTGATTGAGCAGGTCGGACACGCTGCTCGCCTTTACCTTGAGGTCGTCGATGACCCCACTGGCCATGGCAGGTGTTGCGGCGCCGACAACCGCGACCGCTGCCACACACACGCCGCCAATGACGAAAGCGCGACGCGAATGCGGCTTCTTGCTTGAGGAATACGCGGAGTGGCGCGTCTGATAATAGGCTTCGTTGCGACCATAGTCGCCGGCATCAGGATGGTTCGGGTCCTGCTTGAAGTGAGCGGACATCGTCCCTCCGTTTCATATCTTTGGCGCCAGGAGACCCCAATGAACATGTACCTGACCGCACGTGCGGCCAAACCAGTATTTTATCGAGGCCCGAACACAGCAAACAGGCCCCCTGGGCAAACCCCACCATATCAGCTCAGCGCGGTGACGAGCCTGTGGGGAGAACGTGGCCGGCGTGTGAAGAGGCCCCATGGCGTAAGCAAGAAAGGCGGCCTACACCTCACGCGAGGCCTCTCGCCCCTCATACACGGCAAGCAAAGGTTTGAACACATGCGAAAGGCTATACCTCGCACTTGTCGCAACGGCATGCTCGCCCATCTCGGCCAGCATCGCTGGGTCGGCGAGCAGGTGCTCGACGCACGAGCAGAATCCGGCGGCGTCGCCCTGGTCGAAGAGCAAGCCGTTCACGCCGGGCTCAACAAGGTCCACATGACCCTTTACGGAACTTAAAACCGCAGGCAGACCACAGGCAAATGCCTCAACCACATGAAAGGGCAGCCCCTCGTAGCGGCTTGCCGAGACGCATGCGTCACTTGCCGCGCGCCACAGGGCAAGACCGGCGGCGTCGAGATGCCCCGGCATCGCAACCCGTCCCTCAACCCCAAGCTCACGGACAAGATCGAGGCATGCCTGCTGCTCAGAGCCCCTGCCGGGCAAAGCGAGAACCACGCGCTCGGGCAGATTTGGGAGCGCCTCGATCAATAGGCGCTGGTTCTTGCGCTGGGAAAACTCGGCGACGCACAGGCACACGAACGCGTCGTCGCGCATGCCCAACGCACGACGGGCAGAAGCCCGCTCGCAGGCGCTAGCAGGATGCAGACCGTCGAGCACAACGCCCATGCCCGGCGTTTCCACCACCTGTCCCCGACAGAGCCTGTGCTCACGAGCAATGATGGCGTCTTGGCGGTTCATGACCACGATTTGGTCGGTCACGCCGGCGCAAAGGCGCTCGGCAGCAAGCAGGGCGGCCCTGCGCAAAAACGACGCGTCGGCATCAAAGAGATACCCGTGCACGGTATTCACCACACGGGGGCGCACCCCCTTGTCGCGCCAGGCGGCCTCCATGATACCCAGGCGCACAAAGAACGCCGCGAGGGAGGTGTGCGTCAGCACGATATCGAAGCGCTCGCGCAGCTGCAAGCGCGACACCTCACGGGCCACGGCAAAATTGCGCGGCGAGGACATGGACTTCACGAAGTCGGCAGGTATGCAGCACACGCCCTGCGGCATGTCGGCGGCCACCGGGTCGCCCCCTGCAAGCAGGGTCACATCGAATCCGTCGGCACGTAAGGCCTCGATATAAGGGAGGTGGAAGCTTCGCAGATGGCCGAACGTCGAGGCAGCATACAGCACCTTGCGGCCGCTGCAGGCGCATTCCGACTTGCCGCGCTCGTTCATATCGCCCCTCCTCCCCTGCTTGAACTGTGTCCCCATCTTAGAGGATTGGCGTTCATTGGGCGTCTGCGGCGACGGTATGCAAAAATCCCCTAAAATGAAAGGTTACTCTATCGCAATCGCACGGCACTATGCGCCATGCACCGAAGGGAACCTTATGGTAAGACCCGGACGCCGGGCGTTCAGCATCATGTCGTACTTCACCGACATCCTCATCGCCCCCATCTCCATGGCCATCGCATTCTGGCTGCGCTTCTGCCTTTTCTCAGGCGAAAACCCCATCGGCACGATGACCGAGCATGTGCTGTGGGTCACCGCCTTCTCGCCGCTGTACGTCTTCTTCTATGGCCTTTTGGGCGTGTACGACCGCCACCGCACCGTCGAGACCTCGCATAAGCTCGGGCAGCTCGTTGCGGCGAACACCATCACCACCATGCTCTTCATCGACTGCATCTTCGTACTGCGCGTCATAGACTTCTCGCGCTGGCTCGTCGTGTTCTACTGGATTATCTCAGCGACCCTGTCATGCCTAAAAGAGCTGGCAGTCACACATATCCTCAAATCCATCCACCGCTCAGGCCGCGACCTGCGCAGGGTCGTCATCGTGGGTTCGGGGGCGGGGGCCTGCACGTTTGCGCACGGCATCGCCGCACATCCCAGCACCGGACAGGTCGTGGTGGGCAACATCGGGGAGGCGTCGATTGAGGACATCAGGCTGCTAGGATCATACGCTGACATCGATCATATCCTCGACGCCACCCTACCCGACGAGGTCGTCATCGCCATCGATGCCAAAGAGCAGGACTTGCTCGATCCCATCCTCATCGCCTGCAAGCGCAGCGGCATCAAACTGTCGATTCTGCCTGCATACTACCAGTTCCTCTCCAGCAGGCCCTCAATCAGCATCGAGGGCGGCGTGCCGCTCATCAACGTGCAGCGCGTCGTGCTCGACAACCTGGGCTTCGCCTTCCTCAAGCGCCTCATGGACGTGGTGGGATCGGCCGTGCTCATCGTGTTGACTTCGCCCATCATGCTCGTGGCGGTCATCGGCACCAAGCTCTCCTCCCCCGGCCCGGTCCTATTCAAGCAGGAGCGCGTGGGACGCAACCGCAAGCCGTTCTACATGTACAAGTTTCGTTCGATGCGCGTAAACGTGCATGAGGCGGACGGCTGGACTGTCGCCGGCGACCCGCGCCGTACGGCCTTCGGCGCCTTTATGCGCCGTTACTCCATCGACGAGCTGCCCCAGCTGTTCAACGTGCTCAGGGGTGACATGAGCCTTGTGGGCCCTAGGCCCGAGCTTCCCCAACATGTGTACGACTTCAAGGGCAGCGTGCCGCTGTACATGCTGCGCCACCAGGTGCGCCCCGGCATGACGGGCTGGGCGCAGATCAACGGCCTGCGCGGCGACACCTCCATCGAGGCCCGCGTGGAGTACGACCTGTACTACATCGAGAACTGGTCGTTCATGTTTGACCTGCGCATTCTCTTCACCACGCCGTTCAGGGGCATCGTAAACAAGCAGGAGCCGCTCGTGAAGAAGAGCGCCAAAAAATAGGCCGGGCACGCGACAGACGCAAACAAAAATGGGCCGGACGGGAGCTGCGAGCTGCATCCCGTCCGGCCCATTTGCATATCTCGGGCACTATCCTCGTTTGAGCGTGACCTGCTTGCCGCGAGCGTACGTCTCGCTCCAGGCCCACTCGAACTCATCGCCTGCCATCGGAGCAGCCGCGTCTACCTCGCCATATTGCAGCTCGGTGTAGCCCACATAGCGCGCAAGGTTGACCTCGAGCACATAGGTGTCGGACGTGCTGTACCGACCGCTGGCTCGCGAGGCGATATCGAACGTCTCGCGCGTGGCGTAGCCATGGGAATCCTGCGCGCGCACGGCAAACAAGAGCCCCGAGGCATCGGTACGGGCACGGTCGGCGAAAACATAGAGCTTGTTGTCACGCAGACACACCTGGATGCCCTCGTCGTCGTTGACGCACATCAGGGCCGCCTCGTTGAGCGGCAAAGCCTGGATCCGCCCAGGCAACGTCGCCTCACTCACGGCAATGACGATGAGAAGCGCCGCGAAGGCAAGTGCGGTGATACGCACGGCTTTGGGAAGGCCCGCGACACGCTGAATGAACGACGTGCGAGCCGGCACCTGGGCAACATCGCCCGAGCCCTCGCGGCCCGTTGGGGCAGCGACCTGCTCTGAGGCGAGTGAAGCCTGCTCAGCCGCCTTGTCTGCCGCAGGCTGCGAGGCCGGCTTGGGAGCCTCGTCGATGAACAGCGGCGGCAGCTCGTCTTTACCCGGCAGCTTCTTGGTGTTGAGATACTTCTCGTAGGCGTCGCACAGGCCCTGCACGTTGTTGCCAAAGGCGACCTGGTTGCCGTGGTCGAGCCAGAGAATCTTGTTGCACAGCGAGCGCACTTGGCCCGTGGAGTGGCTCACGAGCAGCGTGGTGGCACCGCCCGCGATGATCTCGCGCATCTTCGCCTCGCTCTTCTTGCGGAAGGCGCCGTCGCCCACCGAGAGCACCTCGTCGAGGATGAGCACCTCGGGGTCGACAAGGCTTGCGATGGAAAACGCCAGGCGGCTCTTCATGCCGCTGGAGAGCTGCTTGAAGGGACGGTCCTCAAACCCGCGCAGCTCGGCGAAGTCGATGATGGAGTCGTAGGTCTCGTCGACAAACGCGCGGTTGTAGCCCAGCATGGCGGCACGCAGGTAGGTGTTCTCGCGCACCGTGAGGTCGCCGTCGAAGCCGCTGGCGAGCTCGAGCAGGGCGGCAATCTTGCCGTTGCACTGCACCGTGCCCTCGGTGGGAACCATGATGCCGCTGATGGCCTTGAGGAGCGTGGATTTGCCCGCACCGTTGGAGCCGATGATACCGAGCATATCGCCGGGCTCAAGCTCGAAGGTCACGTGCCTGTCGGCCCAGAACTCGGTGACGTGGTACTCGTGCTTGAGCCTGCGGATGAAGTATTCCTTGAGACCGATGTCCTTGAAGTCGCCGGTAATGTAGCGAATCGAGACGTTGTCGCAGCTGATCATTGCAGTCATGGGCGCACCTTACACGTAGTACAAAAACTCGTGGTTCTTCTTCTTGTAAATCAGCGCGCCGATGGCAAACGCAGCCACGGCATAGCCGATGACAAGCGCATGCAGGCCCACTGAGGGCACGAGTCCGTCGATGACCACCTGGCGGAAATACGTGATGTAGACATACACCGGGTTGCAGTAGAACAGGTTCTGAATGAGCGGCGGATAGCTCGAGGTGGTGTAGAAGATGGCGGACATGTACATGAGCAGCATCGTGAAGACACCCCAGAGATACTGCACGTCCTTGAAGAAGACATAGAGCGCCGACAGGATGAGCCCCACGCCGACATTGAACAGCATGAGGAACACGATGGGCACGATGAGAAGAAGGAAGTTCCAGGTAAACGTGATGTGGTCGATGAGGCAGAAGACGAAGAACACGCACAGTGTGATGCCGAAGTTGATGATGGTCTGCACGTTTTTGGAGAGCAGGAACATGTACTTGGGCACGTTGACCTTGGTGAAGATGTGCGAGTTGGACATGAGGGCCGTCATACCCTGCGAGGTTGCCTCGTTGAAGTAGTTGAACACGAGGTTGCCGCAGAATAGGTATGTGGTGTAGTGGTCCATGCTCTGACCAAAGAACTGTGTGAAGACGATCTTCATGACAAGCAGCGTGAGCAGCGGGTTGAGCACGCTCCATAGCATGCCGAGCACCGTGCGTTTATACTTGGTCTTAAAGTCACGCGCCACCAGTTCCTCGAACAGGAACTGATGTTCCTTCAGTTTTTGAAGCATGCAACCCCTCGCAAACACACGCCCAGCTCAATCGGCCTGTACCGGCAGGCTATTTTATCTGACCCAAAGCCGCTCTCCAGCCCAAAGCCCAAACCCACATGCATGCACCGCAGTCAGCATCCTCTGGCAATTCAAACCAACCGCCACTCCTCCATGGTACGAGTAAACCGCTCGAACACGGCAACAACAACCAGCAAAGTAAATACCGCATGTACACCACTGTTGTCATAAATCCCAGTAAACCCCGTCTCTCTCAATTCCCAGCACATACTACTGCTATAAACTTAGCATTGACTTTCGTCCTGCTACTCCGTACTGACTTGGAGCCGTAACGTGAAGACTGACGGGTTAGAGACTGCCTATCCATATGACGTGTCCGTCATCATGGCCGTATATAATGTCGGTCCCTTTTTGGAAGAGGCCATCGAAAGCCTTATCGATCAGATGATAGGCTTTGACCGTATACAGCTCATATTGGTTGATGACGGATCAACCGACAACAGTCCTTCCATATGCGATGAATACGCGCAGCGCCACCCAGCCAATGTTATTGTCGTACATAAAGAAAACGCAGGTGTTTCCTCGGCTCGTAACGTCGGGTTGTCATACGCCACTGGAAAATATGTCAATTTCCTTGACTCCGACGATAAGTTTTCGCCAAACACCATATATCGCGTTCTCGAATTTTTTTCGCAACATTTCAATGAAACCGATGTTGTCGCCATACCCCTCTTTTTCTTTGATGGCGCCAGCGGGCAGCACCCGTTGAACGCTAAGTTCAAGAAGGGGAGCCGGGTTATTGATTTATATCAAGAGCCTAGTTCCATCCAGCTGAGCATGTCATCGACTTTCATAAAGAAAGAGAGCCTTTCATCCGCCCACTTTGACGAAGACCTCGCATTCGCGGAAGATGCAAAGGTTCTGCTGCCCATACTGGCAAAAAAGGGAACGTTGGGTGTGGTCCACATCGCGCGTTACTACTACCGAAAGCGCACCACGGGTGAACTTTCTGCCATCCAGAAATCGCAATCTATCCCTCAATGGTACTTCCCTTACCTCGAGCACTTCCAAGAAGAGACGATGCAGTACTTCATGAATGAATACGGCTGTCTCCCAAAGTTCGTCCAATATACGCTTGCCTATGATTTGCAGTGGCGAATTAAACAGGATCATTTGCCTGAAGACTTATTTCCAGATGAAGAATCCTCCACATGCTACAAGCATAAATTAATCCACCTCATCGCCCAAATCGATGACGATGTTCTGCTCGCTCAAAAATCTCTCTGGCACGAACACAAGCTTTGGGCTCTTAAGAACAAATACAACTCTCTGCCGCAGGTAATCAAGAGAGACAGCGAGAGATTTCTGAGGTATGGAAATACCAACTGCTATTTCTACTCTAACTGCCAATTCACTATTGAGTTTATTCATCTTGAACCGCTTTCTTGCACCATCGAGGGCTATACAATTCTTTATCCGCTAGACTATGGCACGGTCCAAATCGAGGCCGAGGTCAATGGTGAGTTTTATCCCTGCGATTTGTGCTTTAGACAAGACCCAACCTATGCACTGGGCGATGAGATACTGCATTACTATGGCTTCACCTGCACCCTGCCCCTTAATCAGAGCCATGCCACATATAGCATTCGGTTCTTCATCACGATTGATGATCAGCGCATAGAGAAACGCAATATCGTATACAAGAAGTATGCTCCCATCGGAAACGAATTCGAGCATGCTTACTACACGCACAACGGCTGGACACTTAAGCATTCACGTCAATGGTTAACTATTGAACATGCAAGCTGGACTTCCAATCTGCGCAATGAATTTGTCTTTTGCAAAGAACTCTGGAGGAAAAACCAACTTGGAACGAGGAAAGCCATCTTTGTCCGCTTCTTGGCGCATTTCCTGCGTGCTTTGCAGCACAATCAAGTTTGGCTTATCTGCGATAAAGCGAATCGAGCGGATGACAACGGAGAAGCTTTCTTCAACTACCTGCAGTCTGCAAAACCGAAGAATGTAACGCCTTATTTCCTGATTAGGAAAGACTCGGGAGATTGGGAGCGTCTGTCAAAAATCGGCAAAGTCATACCCTATATGTCGCATCACCATAAACTGAAGTATCTGACTGCCGACTTTGTCGTTTCCGCATACAGCCATGACGAGATTAATAATCCATTCCTTGGATACCATGCCCCCTATCGAGACATGCTGCAGAACACCAAGTTTGTATTTCTCCAGCATGGGATTATAAAAGACGATCTCTCTCGCGGTCTAAATAGAAGCCACAAGAATATTAAGGGGTTTGTTACATCGTGCATTGCTGAGTATAATTCAGTAATCAATACGCCCTCTTATCTCTACAAACCGGAAGATATTTGGTTGACCGGCCTCCCTCGCTATGACTACCTGTATCATGCCGAAGAAAAATCCATCGTAATCATGCCCACTTGGAGACGAGATTTATTCGGTGATTTCCATCCTGAGGATAGCCGATGGGATTTGCTCGATGGCTTTAAAGAAAGCGACTACTACCAGTTCTATAACAACCTGCTCAAAAATCCCAAGCTTCTAGATGCCTGCTCGGAGCATGGTTACTCTATAAACTTTGTTCCCCATCCCGTTTTCTTCCCGTATATGGACCAATTTGACATACAGTCCCCAATCAAAGTCTGGGGTTCAGACGTCTGCTATCGCGATATGTTTGCAAGGAACAAGTTGCTTCTTACAGACTATTCATCAGTTGCGTTCGATTTTGCATACCTTAGAAAGCCTGTCCTTTATGCACACTTCGATACCAACCACTACGCAGAAGGGTACTTCGACTACGAGCGGGACGGATTTGGCGAAGTCTCGTATGATGTTGAATCAACCGTTGACAACATCATTTCGTATCTGAAAATGGATTGTGCTCTGAAGGATTGCTATAGAACTCGCATCGATGGTTTCTTCGCTTTTAATGACACCAACTCCTGCCAGCGGGTACTCGAAAAGATGCTCTCGCTTAAGGATTAGCCATTCTCACTTTGTGGCCATACGATACGTGCGAGAGGAGTCCCTGCTCATAAAGAGATTCCTCTCGCACGTTCTCATTCTGTCGCGCCTTATAGTTCACACACTAGTTGGAATGCCCTCCATCAATCCACCTAGCCAATACTGAACTGAGAAAAAGGGTGCCGGCACAATTCAACTGAGTAAGCCAAAGCCTCATACATCCGAGACGACCATATTTTGATGCTTCCCGGGCAGAACGGCAATGCTTCCCGGCAAACACGACCATATCAGCGCGGACCTGTTCGAAAACAGCCTTGTCGTTTCCCCGCGCACCCCACGCAAGAGACCAGCATATGGCGTTAACACGCATCACGTCGAGAGCCAGGGCGCCTTCAAGTTCAGGGTACCTAGGCGCTAGGGCCTCGTAGCGCTCTCGTGCAGAGAGCCAGTAGTCCACCCGGTTGGAGAGACTCTCGTCTCGCACGATGTTGGCTTCATGGAAGATGTAGTGGTAGGCAAAAACCTGGCTAAACGCTATGCGGTCCGCACGATCAAATAGCTGGTAGACGACGGCAACATCTTCGTAATTGCGACCGAGGGGAAATGCGATACCCTCAAAAAGTTTTCGGTCAAACAGTTTGTCGCACAGATAGCTGCGCACGGCGGTGTCGGCAACAAGCTCGGCCAGGGCATCGGCGGGAGAAAGAGGACTCTCGCCATCACGGCAAATTCTAACCGGCTCGGAGCCGGGGTGCTCCTCGATGCGGCCGCAGACGGCTATTTGGGCGTCCTGACCTTGGGCAGCCCCGAGAAGCGCCTCGTACATGTTGGGTTCGACCCAGTCGTCGCTATCTACAAAGCCAATCCAGGCACCCTTTGCGTGGGCAAGACCCGTGTTGCGAGCAACTGAGCGCCCCCCGTTAGGCTGATGGACAACATGCACGCGAGGGTCCCTGGCGGCATACTCATCGCAGATAGCAGGGCTCTCGTCACGTGACCCGTCATCGACAACAACGACCTCGAAGTCGTCAATCGTCTGCGCAAGAATGCTGTCCAGGCACTTGCGCAGGTATGCACCTGTCTGATAGACGGGAACGATGATGCTGACGGCAGGGTCTCTCTGCATACGTGCATCAGTCATGCTTGCCCCTGCCCAACTTGAACCCTAGCCAAGCACGGATGAACTTCATGATGTAGCGCGCCCCCACCTTGCCTTCGGCAAACTCCCTCTCCATGGTACCGCGGACCGAGCAAGGCTCGCGGTCCAGGTAAATGCGCCTTTTGATGATCTCCTGAATGAAGGGCGTCTGGGCAGCGTAGGTCCAAAAGTAATTGCCAAATGGGGCATCCAGGCTCACCCAGGGCTTCATGGTGCCTCCGAAATGAACCACTTTTGGATGCTCGATTGAGGCGTCAAGCTCCTCACGATATTGGCCGGGCATCTTTTGGTACAACTCGGGCTTGATGACATCCCAGGCGGCGTCGACTAGCAGCGTCCTGCCCTGGCAGATCACGTTGAGGATGTCCTGATCGTGCTGGAGCCACTCCCGCGACACGGCAAGCTCGAGCAGCTCTTTCCAGGAGTAGGCGGCCCGAAATGCCGGCACGTTGACAAGCAGCATGCCACTGATGAAGTAGTCATCGGGCTTCTCCAGCTTAAGCTCGCAGTCGCGATACTTGCGACGGTCCTCCAGAGGGTTGTAGTAGCTCATGAGGCCGCACAGGTCGCGCGACGAGGCAAGCAGGTTGTCGCCCAGGTCGGTGTCGTACAACTCGGCGACGTCAGTAAGCGCAACCATGTCGCCGTCAAAATAGAGGACCTTCTCGTACTCCTGCATGATTTCGGGAATCAGGAGGCGGTAGTAGGCTTCCTCGGAAAAGTCCTCGCGATTCTCGGTGTAAAAGTCCAGACCCTGGGTGTATTCGGAAACGTTGGCCAGGCGCAGGCTCGCGTTGGCATAGGGCTCGAGCATCTGATTGAGAAGCACCCGCGAGTCTTCGGTGATGTCGCGATGCAGCACGACAAAATCGTATCCCCGCTCTTGAGAGGCATGCTTCATGATAGACAGTATCATAGTGGCCGTATAGGGCACGTAAGAATCGTTTGCGGCGAACACCAGGGCGACATTACCCTGGGAAAACGCTGGGGAAAGTTTCTGCATCTCGCTCCAATCCGTAAAGCTGGGCCCTATTCTCACACATCGGCGCCAAGTCAGCGACGAATCGGGATTTCCCCATACGCCTTCGCGACCTCGGCGGCCACTGCATGCATGTCATACCCCGCCTCGGCAACGCGTGCGACACCCCCCGCACGGGCGGCAGGATCGGCGGGTGCCGCGGCGAGGGCGGCGGCCCATTGAGAGACATCAAACGGAATGCGACTCATCACACCACCCGCGTGCGCTTCTGGCGGCACGGCAGTCGATGCTACCACAGGCAGGCCCGCAGCCTGGGCCTCCACCGCGACGATGCCCAGCGCCTCGAAGGTCGAGGGCACGCAGAGCGCGTCCATGGCCTGGTAGAGCGAGGCCACGTCGTCGGTACGGCCATACAGGCGCACGCGGTCTTGCACGCCTAGCTCACAGGCACGGCAGCGCAACGCGACCTCGTAGGAACCGTCGCCGTCGTCCTCGCCTACCAGAAGCAGACAAGCGTTTTGTGGCGATGCGGCAAGCACGTCAACAAGGAAGAGCTGGTTTTTCTGGCTGCACAGCCTGCCTACACAGCCAAGCACGGCCTGATTGGACGCAAAGCCCAGCTCGGCCCGAAGTTTCTCCCGCACGCCGTCATCGAATGCGAACCTCTCGGGAACGATGCCGTTGCGCACAAGCGTAAAAGGTCGCGTGCCGAACATGAATCGCCCCGCTGCCTGCGAGGGAGCCCACCGCACATCGGCGTACCCCCCAAACAGACCCGTGCATATGCGATGCAGGGCAAGCTTGAGCCAGCGCGTGGCACTCGGGCGCAGGTCGTTGTTGTGGCTGTGCACGATAACGCGCGCGACGCCGGCCCTCTTCGCCTCGCCGGCAAAGAGCAGCGCAAGTCCCTCGTAGACATTGAGGTGGACGACGTCGTAGGCACCGCGCTCAAGCAGGCGGCGAAACTCCTTGAGGTTGGAGGTGACGCTACGGATGCTTGTGCCAAGAGCGATGGGCTCGATACCCATCTTGGCAAGCCGCGCGTCATAGGGGCCGGGCTGCACTCTACACGCCGCCAAGTCAACGGCCAGCCCCGTGCGGTCCATGCACTCGAGCAGCGTCGTGACGAATGCCTCGACCCCGCCCGACTCCCACTTTTCGCAAAAAACAAGGACACGCAGGGGTTGCGGCGATGCCTCACCTGCGTTGTCTTGGCATTCAAGCGTCACTGCGATCTCCTGGCTAGACGGTCCTGCGATATCGGTCGATTTCATGACCGCATTGTACGGCACGGGGCACCCAAGCCCCTCTCAGGCACGCGCCAAATCGCCCAAGCGTCATCCTCCCCCCGGGGTGAGCAGGTCATAAAAGATGATGAGAGGCTCCTACGAAGCACATGATACGAGGCGGTGCACCATGGCTTGTACATATATGTATGGGTGAAAAAGGACTAGTCCTATAGCCCAAAAAAGGTTGAATTCTAAGAGAAATACCAGCTAGATACCTTGTCCCTAGAATCTCATCCTTTACGATGATAGAAAGACGAACGCAAGTAAGGCATTATACATGTCAGCAAAGGCGAGGGAGCACACAGAGCCCAGCGAGCCTTTCTTACTTCTGACAACTCATGAGCCTACGCAGCGTCCCCCCTTACGCTTGAGCGTCATGGCATCTCCCCTTGTAGGACGGCGGGCCCGGTCGAACTTCCCCCCTTGCGACCGGAGCACCCGCCGTCCGTCTGTTTATCTACCTTTGAGCAAGGTCCCGATCTGCGGCACATACGCGGCAAAACGCTCGTATCCCGAAGACTCGATGCACACCCCTTCGCCCGTCAGGGGATGCGTGAATGACTCCCGCCAGGCATGCAGCATGAGCGGCGCCCGCT
The DNA here is from genome assembly GCA_900539345.1 of uncultured Coriobacteriaceae bacterium. GTDB lineage: Bacteria > Actinomycetota > Coriobacteriia > Coriobacteriales > UMGS124 > UMGS124. The sequence goes on from UQBS01000007.1 coordinate 80,362, forward strand.
CGGCACCACGGCGGCCGTACAGCATATCTCCCACAACAGGAAAACCCCTTGATGCCAGGTGCACGCGAATCTGATGTTTGCGCCCTGTGCCAAGCGTCACGAGAAGCAGCGAATGGCTCCCATCGGGACTCATGGCAAGGCGCTCGACATAGGTAAGGGCGTCTTGCCCTTGACCGGGGGCGCAGACGCGCATGCGACGGGCGTCGTGGCGATCGCGAGCCAGTGCGGCGTTGATGCGGTCGTGAGCCTTAGGATAGCCACCCTCAACCACGGCAAGATATCGCTTCTCCATCAGAGCGTGATCGGCAACAAGGGCGTCGAAAAGACCTTGGAACTCGACGGCCTTGGAAAAGAGTACGACGCCCGTTGTCTCAACATCGAGGCGTTGCACAGCCTGTGGGGACAGCACGCCCTCCCCTGCAGTCAGATAATCTTCAACCCGACCCGTCAGCGTATCGGCATGCGTGCCGTCACCGTGCACAAGAAGCCCTGAGGGCTTCTCTGCGGCGATAATGAAGTCGTCCTCGTAGAGAGGAGCCCGAAGGGGCTCCTGCGAGGGTGTATGCGGGCTCACAGGCTCGACAGAGGCGTCAATACGGAGCTCGCCTGTACCAGAGTCGATTGTAGCACGGCCTTGCGCGCGCAGACGGCCCGAGAGGGTCTTGGACACGCCGAGCGCGGCCAAGCAAGCCTGGACATCGCCTGTACCCTCCTTGGGCGTGAAATAGAAGCTGCTGCCTTCACGTCGAACGAACTGCGGCAATTGCAAAGTGATTCCTCCAGGCATAGCGCAAACGTTTTACGGGTTGAATACAGACGCCCTTACAGCCGCAACAGTATCGCACGAATAGCCGAGTTTGGCAGGAACGCCTGGCTACAGGCGCACAAAAAGAGGGGCGCCCCTTTCGAGACGCCCCTCTTGCGAGATGCAACTATGTTGCTAGCGAATTACTTTGCCTGCTCGAGGCAGTCCTCGACGGCCGTGAAGATGGCCTTGGAGGTGACGGTGGCGCCGGAGACGGCGTCGACG
>UQBS01000008.1 GCA_900539345.1 uncultured Coriobacteriaceae bacterium
ACTCCGTGCTCGGGGCAGCTAACCCTGGGCAGCGCGTACTCGAGGAAGACCTTGGTGGTGCCGAAATCGAGGGAGCGCCATCTGCGCGGCCCCGTGGGCGGCATGTCGTAGACAGGGCGCCTCTGCCCGCACTTGAAGCAGCGGCACAGCTGCGATTTGCGTGGCCTGACGGCGATGACGAGAGATCCATCGGCGTCGATTCTCGCGGATTCTACGACGACGAGGGCTATGTTGAGCAGTTTTTTGAGTAGACTTGACAGCGACATGGGGGCCTTTCCTCGCGGTGGTCTTTTTTGGCGAAAAAACCTTAACCGAGGAACCCCATGTCATCCTGCATTTCTATCGATTATTCACCCACACAAAGTGGCGAAGAGCCTAATAATTATTACGATTAGAATTGCTGGAAAAGAATGGCAACGAGTCCGCGGCAAAGCCAAATCGACCATTCGCCCCTGGCCAGAGCATCGAAGCAGACAGTAATCTCTCTAACAAACGAGCCGGTCAAGGTCGAAGAGGCCTATGACTGAGGAGCGCCGAGGCACTCATCTACATCGACCCCAGAAGCGGCTGGTCAAAGGCAAAAAGCATGGCGTTGAGCTTGTAGATATCGTAACAATTTCTATTGATGAAATACATCACGATGACGTCGAACTTGCTCGACGCAGAGAGCGCAAGGCCCGCCCGCGAAAGCAAGTCTTGTGTTTGATCAAGGTCGAGCTCGAGCGCCACGGCGAAGGCGACGGCGGTCTGCTTGGTGGGGCGGTAGTTGTGGTCATGCCGGACTTTCGAGAACAGCTGGCGCGAGATGTTCGCGCGCTTGTACACGTCGGCGTCGGCAAGGCCGCGCGCGTCGATGAGCTGCAGGAGCGTCTCGGAGAAAGAAGCGTCGAGGCTCTCAAGTAGCCCGGCGATTTCATCCTCGCTCACCGCACCTGCGGCATGAGGCGCATACAGCCCGTCTGCCGCCGGTTCGGCCTCGCACACAGGCATAGAACGCCGGAGGTCGAGCATGGCCCGGCGCGGTGCGGCCGCGACGTACGCGTCGTCGATGAGGGCTTCCACCTCGTCGTATGCCTCAAGGCTCGCCGCAAACGCCGCGCGGTCAAACACCACGAGGGAGACGTCCATCTCGGTGCCGTTGACCTGCGCCACGTCACGCGCAAGGAAGGCTCGCACCTCCGAGCAGGCGACCTCGAACGCGGCAGCCGGTGGATACCCAAACAGGCCGGCCGAAAGGAGCGGCAGGGCGACGCTTGTCGCGCCCAGGCTCGCCGCCAGCTCCAACGCACTGCAATAGGCACTGCGAAGAAGCGTCTCCTCGCCATGGCGACCGTCGACCCAACGCGGGCCCACCGCATGGACGACCCAGCGGGCATCGAGGCCAAACGCCGGCGTTGAGACAGCGTGGCCCGTCGGGCAGGGAGCCACGGCAGCGCACGCGGCCGCAAGCGCCTCAGTACCCGCAGCCTTAAAGATGGCCCCGCACACACCGCCACCAGCAAGCAGTCTCTCGTTTGCCGCGTTTACGATGACGTCGGCCTTCATGTGTGCAATGTCGTTGCGAACGATGGAAAACGGCATGGCAGAGACACCCCTCTTCCTCAGCTTGCTGATGCGGTGAGTATACCGCGCAAGGGTCGAGGGAAGTGATGTGGGTCACGACAAGCGTGTCCCACATCACTTCAAGCAGCCCACCCCTCTGGGTGGCACAAGAGACCTCGCGTGAAAATTTTCGATGTGACAAGGTGACGGAAATAGGCTGGAGATGCCGACGAAAAGCACAGTATCGACACTATGGCGGGCAAAAAGATTCGATATATAAGTATTTCTATACACGACTACAAGAGGGGATTCTACTTCGCAGGACCCATGCCTAGAGCCACACGGGGCCATGATAGACAACACGGAAGACCATAGAAGACAACTCTCGGGATGACTCTCACTTGGACAGTTAAACGCCAATCAAACGTGCGCGTTCCATCCAACGGGGCCTCAAAGGAAACTGCCCAAGAGGGACTAGCAGCAAGAGGCATGCCCCCGCACAAACGCCTTTGCGCCCAGTCCCTCCGTTGGAAATCTCGCGCCGCAACCGTTGCAAGGCACTGCCCACAACGTGCCTCAGAGGAACGGTCCAAGCCTTCGTTGGACATGACGCAAAGCGGCGGCACGGCAGAATTGGGCGGGCCGACACAGCGTGAGCCGGAATGCCGCGCGGTCGCAAATGACCCTTGTGAGTTGAAACCAAGCAGAACCAAAAAGGGCGCCGGAGTCGCACCGCATGCGATTCCGGCGCCCCTCGGCGGGCGTTCGTTTTGACTCAGCGGAGAGGCCTACAGACCCAACTCCTCGGCCCAAGCCCTGAGGGTCGCCTCGCTTGCATCGGCCTCGAAACGCTTCGAGCCGACCCACTCGGCGGCAGGCGCCAGGGGCTCCAGGACCTCTTGGCTCTTGCCCATGTCGCTTTCCCCCGACGTGGCGAAGAGGGCAATTTTCTTACCCGCAAGGTCCGCGCCCTCAACGAACGTGTCGACGATCGTAGGCGCCACGTACCACCAAATCGGGAAGCCGATGAAGACCTCGCCGTAGCCCGACAGGTCGGGAAGTTCGCCCGCGATGGCCGGGCGCGAGGACGGATCCTTCATCTCGAGAGTGCTGCGTGAGGTCTCGTCGCGCCAGTCAAGGTCCGCCTCGGTGTAGGGCACCGCGGGGGCAATCTCGTACACGTCGGCACCTACCGCATGCGCGAGACGCTCCGCCAACGCCTTCGTGGTTCCGCCGTTTGCAGAGAAGTAAGCCACGAGCTTTTTGTCTGCCATGGAGACTCCTTCCATCCCGTACGCGCACCGGTAAGGCGCGCGATTTCATGACGCATCGTACCCTTTGGGGCTCAGCCTGACGCAAGAAAGATCCGCCATCGAAGAAAGTGATGTCTCAGATATATACGAACATTTGTTCTTAATCAGGCAAATATGGACCTTGCCAAAAATGGGTGAATAGACAGGTTTTGGCAAACGACGATGCGCAGCAATCCGCGGTGCGGCACGAAGGAAGAGTGCGAGCAATCACGAGAGAGGGATGTCTGAAGGAATCCGAAAGGGCGATTTTGGACAGAATGAGCCACATTTGAGAGCCGATGCATGCCTCAGGGCATAGATTCGCAGTGCGAAATAATCTTTACTTGAGACTTTAGGGTTAGAGTTTTGCCCAAATATGGCTGCCGGTGGCGGCCGAGGTTGGACTCGCCCCTCCTTCACCAGGCGTACTCCGATTGAAATTTGCCTGAGTTCCGCGATCGTTAATCAGCCCGTCCACGAGCATACCGTTTTCATCAATTGATGTGAGCGAAAGCGCATCATCACATCAAGCATTTGCGGCATGTATGTCAGCAGCGCATTAAAGTACCAGGTAAATAGCCACGTAAAAGACGTTTACGTCAATAACGTTCTGCTTTACGGCATCTCATACTGTCTGATTTTCGTCAGCCGTTGCCATAAAACAGTGGCAGTCATCGCGTTGACGTCAAAAACGAAAACTCTTTACGGGCCATAATTCCTACATAAACAGTACACGTAAAAGCGTTTACGAAAAGGCGTTTTTGACGTGAGGTGTCGTAAGGCTTTCGCCAAACCAAAACAGCTTTGCGTTCATAAACGAAAACAGCCAGCTTGATCACGAGCACGGTGGCCTCATGAACAAACTGGCTGCTAGTACCTGCTATAATTCGTTGCGTCGTAGGTGTTACCAGCACCTGCGGCCTAGTCGCAAACTCCAACCAGCTGCGAGAACAACGCTATAGCACCCCTGCATGATAGCACACGGAAGTGTGCTGTTGTGTTTTGCTGTGCTCCACGTGTATTCGCAGCCTCGAGAGAGGCTGTTTTTGATGATTGAGGCTTTCGGTACAGAGGCATGGGAGGTGAGGTCAGCCGCCCTGTGTCTATCTCCAGTAGACCTTGAGGGTTTGGACAACGACCTCACGTCTTCCCGTGGCTCGGGGTATCGCTACCTCAGTCTCAAGGCGCAGGCCCTTCTCGACGGGACGCGCTCCCCCAACCCCCATCCCCACTGCGGCCGCTGGGCCTTCGACATTGACGGCTTCGTCTTTGTCACCGCCATTCCCTATGACAGCACGACGCGTAAGCGCGGCGCCCTCGAAGCGCGCGAGATTCTTGATGCCACGCTTACGCGCGCGCTGGATCTCGCTCAGGCAAACGAGTGGAGCGCTCCGAATCACAGCCTTCTCGAGACTCGTAACGGCACGCGCCGTGATGCCACGCGGACGCCTGGCGCGGAGGCGAAGGTCTCCAATCCCACCGTTGACTCCAACACGCACGAGGCCCTCTCGGCTCACTCCCGCCACACCGTGACGGCGGCCGGGGTTTGCTCCCAGAGCAAGATCGACGCATCCTCGCGACGCGATGCAGCACCCACGGCAACGGGTCGCACGGCTGCCGGAAACTCCGATCGCTCCCCCATCGCCGGCAACCGCCAACCCGATGCGCGCGCTCTCGATGCGGTCCTCGACGCCGCCCACTACACGCGCCTCCCCCAGTGGGTGCTCTCGGGCGAGCTTGCCCTCACCGTCTCGGAGCGCATCCTTCTCGCCGACGCACTGGACGTCATGGGATCGGGCTCCTCCCTTTCTTACAAAGCCGATCGCGCCCGCATCTACGCGCGCACCGGTCTCAAGGCATCCACCGCCACGGCGGCCCTCAGGGGCCTTTGCGCAAAGCATCTTCTGCTCCCTGTCGCCGGAGCCCGCGGCCGCTTCACGGTGGCCTGGACCGAGCTCGCCGCGTTCGCCAGGCAGAGCAAGGAAGGCGCCCGCGCAACGGGCTCGGCGCTCACCGAGGCCGACGTGAGGCGCCGTCTCAGCGACACCAACCGAAGCCTGGCGCTGCCCGTGTGGGCAGTGCAGCTGTGCGGCGCAACCGAGGCTGCGCTCGTCTTGGCGAAAGCTTGGGCCGTCGGCCACGGTGGCGGCGACGGGTGCCTCTGGGCCGCCGGCACGACGCTCTCCACATGGCTCCCGGGCAACGAAAGGTCCCTCAGGAGAGCCCGCGCAAGCCTGGCCCAGGATGGCTTGGCACAAGCAACGGCGCAGTATAGTTACAGCCGTTTATACAATTACGGAATTGCCCGCAACAAGACAGTCGAGATCTGCGTGACCGCCCCCATGATTGCCCGCGCCCTTGTTGTGCGCAGCATCGACTTCGGAGCCGACCTCACCGCCATCGCGGCTTCCTTCTTCAACGACGATGTCTCCGTGCGCCGCGACGCAGCCACCTGGGATGCACAGCGCGCCTCCTGGACGTACATGCGCCGCATGCGTCGAGCCCTCGCCGCACTGGCCCTTCAGGGCTCCCCTGCGGCCCTGTACGCCCGCGTTATGGTGGACGCCGGCACGACATCACGCACGGCCGCGCCATGGCGCACAAGCCGCCTCAAGGCGCTCCCCCCGGCCGCGTAGAACAAGACGCCTCCCCAACAAACCAAGACACAGTCCTGAGCCGGCAACCCCGGCGTCGGCGACGCATGCGTCGCAACCCCCTCGCACACACCGTCCAGTCCGCGTGGCAGCAAAGGGCTCGCTTTCGAGTGGGCCATCACTCGTGAACCAACCATCAAAACAAGCAAATGACCGCAGAGGAAGAAAAGAGCGCGGACCCCAAAGGCAAATACATACCGCTTGATGTGACAGATACGTACCGCAGGTTCAAAGACCGCGCACAAATAGAGACCGCAATTCTCCTTAAGGTCTATCACTCCCCTATCTATGTTCCTTAAAAGAAAAGGCTTTTGAAAATGAAACGGGAACAACGGAATGCTGACTCAGAGGGTTGCACAGAGGAAGATGGATCATGGAAGAACAAGGCCAACTACGGTCAGCCAGTGCTTGGATCACGGCACAAGCAATTGCTAACGCAGCATGGTCCTAGTAAGGGGCCATGTGACCAGGAAGTCTCTCAGCGTTTCTCGATGCGCTCTATGAGTGGTGCGGACAAGCAACACGCTCTATCAAGTTGACTACATCAATCGTTGTTTTCATTCTGAACAGCCCCCCATGGCCTCTGCAAGGCTGGGGGCGGAAGACTTCCTTGTAATTGAACCTTGCGCTCCCTATCCGCCTAGACGCAACACTTCTCGTCACGGGCTCTATGGGATGATCCCTCGTTTGAGAGGGCCTGTGGACGAGACTGCACAGACACAGTCTGATGGGAATGCAGTTGGTTGCGTAGCGCCAAACGAATGGATGTTGGCAATCCTGGTCGTACGATGCACTGCACGGGTGAACGGGCCCGAAGCATGGCTGAGAACGGAGCGCAAAGAAAAAGGCCGTCTTCCGGCTTGGAAGGACGGCCTACTGGGCAATCTAATGCATATATATGTGTATATGCATGCCTTATGTGTGGGACTGAGGACAAGGTGTTCCTTGCTACTCTCCCGCCTCATCCTTTTTGGCGGGGGGCATAAAGAGCCTTCGCCAAAAAGGAACCTTGGGGGCGTTAAGCGCCTCTGTGGTGCGCTTGACGAGCTCGTCATAGCGGGCGCGCTCTGCCTCGACCTTGTCATCGAGCTTTTCGACGCGCTCCCCCAGTTCCCGCACCTGGTCGGTAAGCAGCTCAATCTTTTCGTCCTTGGCTTTGAGGAGCATCTCGTTCTTCTCGGCCTCTGCCTTCAGAACGCGGTCCATGAGCTGCTGCACGGTGTCTTGGATTGACTCTTTTTCCTGCTCAGAGGGCAATTTTGCACGTACGACACGCTTTTTGGGGACCTGCGAGACGGGATTGTCCTCCCCTGCTTCGCCCTCTGTGGCTGGCGCAACCTGCTTTACGAGGCCCTTTTTGGTGAGCTTGTCGGCGACTGCCTGCGTGAGCCAGTCGTCCATGATGGTTGTGCGGTTCTCCACGGTGCGATGGGACTTGTCCGGATCGAGTTCGTCGGCCACTTTGATAACCGTTGGCTTCGAGACACCCGTGGTTTTGACGATATCGCTGTAGGTGGCCTGCACGGGATGGTCCTTTCGAAGTTTGGAACTCTTCCTTACGTAAAGCTAACGTTAATTGACGTGATTTTACAACTATATAAATCAGATGCAAGGCATATACCAGCATCTTTTCGAAACAGAAGGGCTTTCCTTAACGTGATTTTACGTATAAAAGCGTAAGTTTTCGTAAATTACGTCAATTACATTAATTCACGTTAACTAACGTAAAGGACCATAAAGCACTTTCAAAGGACTTAGTTTACGTTAAATTGTCGTTTTCGTCAATATACGTTTATTTACGTTAAGCAGTTTACGCGCACGCGAAAAGAGACCGAGATCTCTTGAAGATTCTGACAGGCGTTATTTACGCAACTTTCCGTTAAATGACGTTAAAATTTATGTTTACGTCAGTTATCGTTAAGTAACGTCAAGGCGCGTAAGCTAACGTAAAGTGGCGTTAAGTTATAAAAGCAGCAGGTAAATAGGCATATTTTGAACTAGTAAGATTGTAAGTAAGGGAGCAAACACGTAAATTGGAGCCTGGTGTCGTCAAACACGTAAACCTGTTTACGACAATTGGCAAAGGCTTTCAGGCGCGTATCGACCCCCGAGGAGCACTTGCCGAATAGTCATTCAGTAAAAAAGAACGTAAAGTCATACGTAAACAAACGTAAAGAGACTACGACACAGTTTGAAACATCGCCGGAAGAATCGCATTGAAGCCGTTGAGGGTAAAGGACGCGGCTGTGTGCCAAGCCCAGGCGGTCTTGGTACGGCAGCAAGCGATAGGGGAGGGGCGCTCTCACACGAAGCCCCTACTCGGCCTTCGTGTGAGAGCGCCCCTCGTTGGTTGGACCCCAGAGAGGTCTCCCTCTCCCTGAAGCCCCCTACTCTGCCTCGTGGTCGAGCAGCGCCAGTACGTCTTCCCTCGAGAGAGTCGTGGAACCCACGCCCTCGCCGCCCAGCACGCTTTCGGCCAGGTCGTGCTTGCGCTCCTGCATCTGCAGGATGCGCTCCTCGATTGTGTCCTGGCAGATGAGCTTGAATACGCTCACGGCTTGCGTCTGCCCGATGCGGTGTGCACGGTCGGTCGCCTGGTTCTGAGCCGACACGTTCCACCAAGGGTCGTAGTGGATGACGACGTCTGCAGCCGTGAGGTTGAGGCCCACGCCGCCTGCTTTCAGCGAGATGAGGAAGACCGGCACATCGCCTGTCTGGAAGGTGTCCACCAGCCTCGCGCGCTCTTCCTTGCTTGTGGCTCCCGTGAGCGTGAGCGAAGCGATCTTGGCTGCTGCCAGGCGTTCCTCGATGAGCGTGAGCATGCTCGTGAACTGCGAGAACAGCAAGACCTTGTGCCCGCCATCCACGGCGTTGCGCAGAAGCTCCATGCAGGTGTCGAGCTTGGCCGAAGCGCCTGCATACTCGTCGTAGAACAAGCGAGGGTCGCAGCAAATCTGGCGCAGCTTCGTGAGTTCGGCGAGAATCTTGAGCTTGTTTTCCTTAAACTCCTTGGGCGTGTTCTCGTGCTGCAGCTGAAGCGCCAGCCTGTCTTGGTTGGCCTTGTACAGCTTGTCCTGTTCGCCAGCCATGCGCGCATACACGACGCTCTCGTTTTTCTCTGGCAGGTCGGTCAGAACGTCGGCCTTGAGTCTGCGCAGGATAAACGGGGCGACCATGCACTGCAGCCGATGCGTCGAGTCTCCCTCGCGGGCCTCTACGGGTCCGGCGAAACGCTTGGAGAACGAATCCATGCTGCCCAGGATGCCCGGCATGAGGAAGTCGAAGATGCTCCACAGCTCGATGAGGCGGTTCTCGATGGGCGTGCCCGTGAGCGCCAGCCGCGCGTCGGCCTGCAGGCATTTCACTGCCTTGGCCACCTGGGTGCCGGGGTTCTTGATGTAATGGGCCTCGTCGAGCACCACGCGCGCAAAGTGAATGCCTGTATATGACTCAATATCGCGCTTGAGCAGGTCGTAGGACGTCACGAGCACGTCATGGGAGGTCGCGGCGCCAATCACGGCCGTCCGTGCAGCCTTGGTGCCAACCACGGCCGCGGCGTCGAGCTGCGGGGCGAAGCGGGCGAGCTCCGCCATCCAGTTGTACACGAGCGACGCGGGGCACACCACGAGGGAGGGGAGGGTGCTGCCTGCCTCTTTGCGCGCGAGAATATGGGTGATGACCTGCAGGGTCTTTCCCAAGCCCATGTCGTCGGCCAGGATGCCGCCGAAACCGAAGCGCTCCAGCGTCTCGAGCCAGCGAAAACCTTCTTCCTGGTAGGGGCGCAAAATCCCGTTCAGCGAGGCCGGCACGTCGAAATCCGCGTCTCCGAACGTGTCGAAGTCGCGCACGACTTCGCGAAACGCCGCATTGCGCTCCAAACGCACCCCGGAGGCCTTTTTGAGCAGCGCGTCCACAAACAGTGTGCGGTTCGAGGGCAGACCCACACCGTCGCCCGCCATCTGCACCGCGTCGATGCCCAGGCTCTCGGCGAGGGCGTTCACCTCGCGCAGGCTGTCGCCCAGCTTGACGATGTCGCCGCTGGACAGGCGCACAAACTTCTGCTTGCGCTTGTATGAGTCGAGGAAGAGCATCAGGTCGCGGGGCGACATGCCGCTTGCGTCTACCTGAAGGTCAAGAAGTCCGCTCTTGAGCGTCGCCTTGACGCGCACTTGTGGGCTGCCCTGCGCCTTGATGGCGCGCAGACGCTCGCTCACCATCACATCGCCCAGTTCTCCCAGCTCAGCCAGGCCGTCGGTGAGCAGGATATAGAGCAGCTCGTCGTCGCTTTCGTCAAAGCCGGGCACCTGGGCCCCGCCTGGGAAGTATTCCTCCACGATGTCTTGCACGTGATACTCGGCCACAAGGTCGCGTGCGGGCTGGCCGGGACGCTGCGGCTCGTACAGGCTCGCCCGCCAGTCGTCATAGGCCACGGTTGCCTGGCAGGTCACCTCGCCATCCTCCATGCCCACCTTGAACGAGAATTCCGGCACGGGCGGGCAGAAGGAGTCGAGGGCCTCGGCCCCTTCAAGATGCGTGCAGCTGCGCAGGGTCGGCAGGACCGTGCGGCAAAAGTCGCCCAAGTCGGTGGTGCCGATATGTAGGGTGCCGCGGGCGGGAAGCAGGCTCGAGAAGAGCCCGGCACTGGCCCGCGCGAACTCCTCACTGCAACGCCACGCGTGCGAATCGTCCACGATGTACATGCGCTCGTCGTCGGTCAGGCACTGCAAGTTCGAAGGAAGGCGCAGGTCAAAGCCGCCGTCACCGGCCGGGCGCACCTCGGCCTCGATGGTGGGGTTGCCGTGCAGCACCTCAACTTGACATACGAGGTCCCCTCCTTGCCCATAGCTGTACCCGAACCCAAACGCGATGCTCTCGCCTTGCATGAGGTCGAGCACGTCGATCGCGTCGACGGGGGAGAGGGGCAGCTCCTTGATGTCGGTGCCGCGTCCAGCCTGCATGTATTGCCAGCGCGAGCTGAAAAGCGCCTGCTGGGTGTCCACGATGCGCGTGATGAGGTCGAGCAGCTTGCAGGCCCGCTCGGTGAGGTTGGCGGGTAGGTAGGCGAGCGTGAGGTTTTTGCCATGGGTGACCTGGGCTCCTGTTTTCCAGGCATGCACGAGGTCGCCCATGTTCTTGACGACATAGGAGGCCTTGCCGTGCCGCACCTTGAGTCGCAGGCACAGCGTGCCGTCGAACCCATATGGGCTGCTCGGCGGGATGATGGAAACATCGAAATCAGCCGGTTCCAGGTTCAGCTCGGCCTCTTCGGTACCGTGCCTGTGCCGTGTGCGTGCCACCTCGTCTACACGCTGCTGGGTGAGGGTGCTGAGCAGGTTGGCAATCTGGGAGCTGGTGGGCAGCGCTCGCGGTGCGGCTGGCGTCTTCGAATGCGCGCCTCCGGCCGACCGGGTCGCCTGCGTCCCGTATGTACCAGGGCGGGGGAGGCCCGCAATCCCGATTGCGTCGAGATAATACAGCACAAGTGCGATTTCATGCTTGCACATGCCGTCGTAGTTGCGGGCGGCCGGGCAGTCGCATGAGTAGGCAAGAACGGCTTGCTCGTCGAGGTCGAGCGAGACGCGCGTCTGGTAGGCCTGGCCGTACGATCCCTCAACCGTGCCGCTCACTATTACCGCGCCTTCGATGCTGCTTGGCGTCTCCTTGCAATCGAAAACGCCGCCGCTCAGCGCGAGATCGAGTCCTTTGCCGTATGTGCTGTCGAGCGCGGCTTCGATCTTGAGGCTCGTGATGAACGACATACGGCTCCTTGGGGACGATGGGCTGTCAAGCAGCGAGAACGGGCAAGACTCGTTCATTGTAGCGCACCCGCCACGAGGCAAGCTTTACGCAAATCGGGAAGATTTCCGCCAAATCTTTCCCAAATATAGGAAAGAAGTATGGTGGCGGTGGTTACGGGGGGCCTGTGCCCTTCCGTCGGCGTCGGATGCGTGAAGGCGGCGTTTGCCGGAGTTTCCCCTGGTGTCAGCGCCGGGTACTCCCTTGCAATCAAAAATCCGCCTCCACCTCCTGTTTTACCAAGAGATGGGGGCGGGTTTGGTAGGGGTTAGGCGGGGTCGACCATAACGTTCGGCCCACCTTTATCGCGTGCTTGCTTTACTTGCCCAGGTACTCGGCGGCCTGCATGGCGATGATGCGGCCGGAGTTGTTGGCCCAGGAGGCCTGCGAGCCGGGAGCCAGAGAGACGTCGTAGGAATCGCCGTACAGGCAGCCCGCGTCGGAGCCGCCGGCGTACAGGCCGGGGATGACCTCGTGGGCTTCGTTCTCAACCTCGCAGTTGGCGTTGATCATGATGCCGCCGCACGTGGTGTAGTAGCCGTCGCCGATCTGGCCGATGTAGAAGGGCGGCTCGTCCATCTTGCGCAGGTGCTCGGCGGCCTTGCCGAAGTCGGGGTCGTGGCCCTCGTCGCAATAGCTGTTGTACTGGTCGATGCAGGCCTGAGCGCTTCGGCGTCGAGACCCTCGGCCTCGGCCATTTCCTCGACGGTATCACACTTGAACACGGTGCCGCCGGCGATGAGGTCCTCGATCTGCTCGCGCACGCCCACCATGGGGTTGCCGGGAGAGGTGAAGGAGAAGACCATGCCGTAGGGGCCCTCCTCCTCCCAGGTGGTCAGGTCCTTCTCGGTAAAGATGGTGAAGGTCTTGTCCTGGTTGCGCTGCGCCAGGCCGACGCCGGCGAAGTCGGAGATCCAGCGGTCCTCGTTGATCCAGCGCTCGCAGTCGCCGTTGATCCAGAGGGTAGGCTGCACGGAGGCGCAGTAATCCATGTGGGTCCACACGGCGCCGTCGAGGCACGGGCCGCACCACATCACGGTGCCCAGGCCCTCGGCCATGTAGGCGCCGGCGTCGCGGGCCATCTTGATGCCGTCGGCGTCGTTGCCGGGCACGCCCTGCGGCAAGATGAGCTCGTTGCGCGTCTCGGAGACGGCGTAGAGGAAGTCCTTGTTCTGGGGATAGCCGCCGGTGGCGCAGGCGACGCAGGGGGCGTTGACGCGCACGACGGTGCCGTCCTCGCGCTGGGCGAGCACGCCGGTGACCTTGCCGTCCTCAACGAGAATCTTCTTCACGGGAGTCGAGAGCTCGATCTGCACGCCGAGCTTCTCGGCGGCTGCGCGCATGCTGTCCTGGAACGTGGCGCCCGGGCCCTTCTCCAGGTCGCGCTCGTACACGTGCCAGCACTTCTGGCCGGCACCGATGGCGATGGCACCCTGGAAGCCTACGCCCAGGTCCTCGAGCCACTGCACGGTCTCGGCGGTCTGGTTGAAGAAGCGCTGGTAGAGCTTGTGGTTGGGGATGAAGTGGTGGTAGACCATCGTGTTGGTGATGGCTTCCTCCACGGTGAGGGTGCAGCCGGACTCCTCGGTGTACTTGGTGCCCAGGGCGAAGAGGCCCTCGGTGCCGATGAAGGAGCCGCCTGTGACCTCGCGCTTCTCAAAGACGATGGGGTTGAGGCCGAGCTGCTTGGCCTGGCAGGCGCACGCCATGCCCGTGCCGCCGGCGCCGATGATGGCGATGTCGCACTCAAGCTCTTCGGTGGGCTCGCCGACCTCGTCGAGGTCCCACACGCTGCTCGACTCGGCGATGACCTTGGCCTGGGCGGCCTCGGGGGCAAGTGCGCTTGCAACGGCTGCGGCCGTGCCTGCTGCTGCGGCGCTGGCGACAAAGTTGCGACGGGTCATTTCCATGGTTCTCCCCTTTCGTCCGGCTGCATAAACATGCACGCTGAACTGGTTGTATGCCGCTCCGCGTTCCCCTTTGGAAGCTTTGTGCGGCACAACTGCATCATGCCATCCGGTCCGTCCATCCGGCAATATTTTTGCCGCCAACCGCTTTTTGAGGGTCACAACCGTTTGAGTGAAACGAAAAGTTGAGGCCCTCAACCGGGCGAAGAATCCGCAGGTCGCGTACAATCGTGGGACCTTCCGGGGAGGGGAGGAGCCAACGCTGGCGTCGCTTGATGGGGGTTGCCGCTTGAACACTGAATACCTTCGTTACTTTGAGCTTGCCTACATGGAGGGCAACTTCTCGGCCGCTGCCCGCCGCGTGCCCGTGTCGCCGCAGGGCCTTACCAAGGCCATCCATACGCTCGAAAAGGACTTGGGCGTGCCCCTCTTCACCATCGACGACGCCACTGGGTCTCCCGTGCCCACCGAATACGCCCACGAGTTGTTCCAATATGCCCAGGTGTTCGACTCCAACACACACCTGTTGCAGTCTGCGTTCAACGCCATTCGCGGAGGCCAGCGCTCCACCATACGTCTTGCCTGCTCGCTGGGTGTGCTCGGCACGTTTGGCCCGGAGTTTCTCGAGCGCTTCTACGAGCGGCATCCCGACATCGACTTCGAGTATTGGGAGGCGTCGGACGAGTCTGTCGTGCGCAACCTGCAAAAAGGGGAGTGCGGCCTGGCGCTGCTCGTGGGCCGGGTGCCCGAGGGCATGCAGGCACGCGAGCTTTACCGGTGCCACGAGTACTTCTGGATCAACGAGGAGAGTCCCCTGGTCGGCCGCGACTCACTGGGTCTTGCCGACATCGCCGGCTACGACGTGGCCATCCCCGGTACGGGCTTCGATTGCTACCGCAGGCTCATGGAGGGGGCTGAGCAGGCAGGCGTGAGCCTGGGCCATGTGTACCAGATGAGCGAGATATTCCAGCTCTACGAGTTTGCGGCCAGCGGCCGCGGCGTGGGATTCTCGGTGGAACACCTGGTAAACCTACCTATTTTCTCCCGCGATCACTGGGCGGTGCCCGTTGTGCTCGAAGGCGCGCAGTGGGGCTTTTCCATCGTCTGCCTCGACACCCATGCGCTCGACGACGCCGAACAGGCGTTCTGGGCATACTGCCAGGCGAGCGCGAAGGGCCTGGGGGAGTAGCGAGGCTGCGGGCGGGCTATATGGCCGCGCGTCCCGCTTGATGGCCTTCAGGTGGGCCGCATGTCCCAAAGTTGCTGGTAGGTCTTTTGCATCGGCGCTCTGTCGGGTAGATTGAACACGAAGGCCGAACACGCCGCCGCCCGACCGTGCCCGAAGATGGGAGAGACCATGGCTACGCCAACAACGCAGCTAATGCCGAATCTAGCAAATATGCGCGACATGCATACCCCGCCTGGCGTGACTGCCTGCGGCAATCGTACCCGTGCGGTTCTTTCGCTTGCACTTGCGACGCTTATCGGCTGCGGCACGCTTGCCTGTGGCGTGGCACCCCAGATGGCTCGCGCTGACGCCTCGCCGGCCGCGTATGCAACCGCAACTGCGGGCGAGTTTTCGGTTGGGGGCAGCGGGTCCTCCTCCTCGGTAGCCCCTGCTGCGTCGATCAGCCTCAACAAGGACTTCTTCACGCTCGAAGCTGGGCAGATTCGCACGCTCAAGCCCGAGGGCTACGTGGCTCCCGATTCCGGCATCCCAGCTACGACGATTGCCTGGGCCTCGTCGGACGAGACCGTAGCGCTTGTAGATGATGAAGGCCGCGTCCATGGCATCGGCATGGGAGGTGCGCTCATCACGGCGTCCCTTGTCACGGCCGATGGCTCCGTCGTGGCGTCGTGCGACTGCTACGTCACGGTCACCAACAACCTCACGGTGATTCACGACGCAAGCGAGGTGGACAAGCTTCAGAGTCCGCACTCCTACTTCGATGACACGCGCGACGTGTGGGCCTTCGAGCACCCGGACGCCGTGGCTGTCACGTTGACGTTTGACGAGCGCAGCTCCGTTGAGGAGGAATTCGACCTCATCGAGGTGAGCGACGCCGCCGGTAAGGTCGTCGCCACCTACACCGGCACCCAGATGGCCGGCCAGACCCTGAGGGTCGAGGGTACCGCGGCTAAGATTCGCCTGGTCGCCGACGGAAGCAACATCGACTGGGGCTTTGCGCTGAGCGCCCTCAACGTTGAGTACGCGCCGGGTTCTCCTGCCGCGCAGTCCGGCACCACCCAGACCACCGCTTCGGTGCCCACCCCTGCGCCTGCTCCGACCCCGGATCCTGCGCCCTCTGGCTGCACTCCCATGGACAGCTACGCGTTCAGCATGCCTGACGTGTACGGCTGGGATGTCTACGGGGCTCAGGAGTATCTTGAGTCGCTCGGCATGACTGTGCAGGTAGATTGGCAGGCCGACGAGTGGGTGGGCTACGGCATCGTGTACTACCAGAGCACCATGGCGGGCACGCTCGTGAACCCCGGTGACTACGTGCGCATCGTCGCCAGCACCGGCCAGCCCCAGACGTGGCTTCCCGACGTGCAGGGCATGAACTACGAGGACGCCATCCTGACGCTCTATGACGCCAGCTACACCAACGTGCGCTGCGTCTTCACCCCGCCCGAGAACCCCTACGACGCCGGCATCGTGTGGTACATGGATCCCGGCGCATACTCCCCCGCCTACACCGACATGCTCATCGAGCTGTACGTCTACGACACGGTCAACGGGTAGAAGGTAGAGAAGACCCGCGAGAGCAGGCAAGAACGGCAAACAAGAGAGGCGGGCATTCAAGAGGGTGCTCGCCCTTTTGTGTGCATAGGGCGTCTTCCAATCCAGGGCCTTTTTGCTACCGAAACCTATCGCGCTTCGAGATGTATAGATGGACGCTGGGTTGTATTGCACGATACCGTGCGAGGAGCCTTGGGTAATGATTCTGGTTCTTATTTTGCAGACTGCTACCCGGAACTTGTTGTGGGTGCTGCAGCGGGTCGCTCGCTGACGTTTGGCTACCTGCCTGGCCAGAACTTGGCCTAAGTTGATGCCTGGGAATAGCTCGATCTTGAACAATCGGTAAAAGTGGGAGAAAAGGCGGGCCAGAACTCTCTTCGGGATTCTGGTCCGCTTTTTTGTGGGCGCTTGCGATGGCCGTCGACTAACGTATGCCATTTTTTGTAGTCGGCCGATTGGAAGTGGTGTCGCGGTGTTCACGTTCCAACAACTCAAGTACTTTTGTGCTGCATATGGGGCACGTAGTCTTAACAAGGCACAATCTGAGGCACTCGCGTTTTGTATATCGGGTTGGTTTGTCGATGATGATTGCGGGCTGCATGTCGCTGACGTTCAACAGCAGCCTGTTTGTGATTTCTGCAGTCTTCATTATGTGCTGGCTTGCGGTGAATGAGAATGGCGAGCGCTATGGCGCCGAGCTTCCGTTTGAGCCCTATCTCACCAACGCTCGTATGAACACGCCGCACAACCGTGCGTGGTCTATCTTTGATGCGGATTACGCCAAGTACGTCGAGCAGCAGTGGCCCACGAAGTACGAGACGTGGCTTGATGGCATCGAGGATGAGATGGAGAAGCGCCTCGAAAGCGGAGAGCTCATCAAGGCCGATACGATCGAGGAGCTTGCCGAGAAGCTGGGCATTCCTGTCGACAAGTTCGCGGCAACGGTTGAGCATTACAACTCGCTGTATGATGCGGGCGAGGACTCCGACTACGACGTGCCCGCCCAGTTCCTGAGCCGCATCCAGACGGCGCCGTTCTATGCCACGCCGCTGGTGTGCAGTGTTCTGACCATTCCGTTTGGCATTCACGTCAATGATGACTCGCAGGCTTGTACGGCTGACGACGAGCCCATCGCTGGCCTGTACGCGGTCGGCAACGCCCAGGGTGACTTCTTCGGCGTGGACTACCCGGTGCATTGTCCCGGCATCTCCCATGGTCGCAGCGTGACGTTCGGCCAGCTTGTTGGCGAGGCGGTTGGCAAGGGTATTACGCTGACGGAGCTGCTGACATAGAGATTGAAATCTGCCAAAAGAGGTAAGTAAGCCGGGTGGCTTGGGCAATCCGCTCAGGCCACCCGGCGTTGTTTTTGGCTTGTGTTGGTTGCCGAGGACTCCATGAGGTCCTTTCTCTTATGAATAACGGGATGGCTGTAGGTGTGCTCGAAGCATATGAATTCACTTTCTGTATCTTATCCACGCGAAATCGGTGTAGCTAAGGTGCGGATATGTTGTTTGGGCCACCTTGGCTGGCTGACTATTCTTCTTGCTGTCATGCAAGTGAGGGGAAATACATGCATGACGCAAGGGCAATCCCCGTGTGGATTCCGGCCCATGCGGGGTAATCGGGGAAAGGAATAGTCATGTCTTCGCCAAAGGTAAACGCAAAGCTTAATCGTCGCGAGTTTGTCACTGCCGGTGCCATGCTGGGTGCGGCCGCTTCTGCCGCGTCTTCACTCGCAATTGCCGACGAGGCGCCCTCTGATGATGCGTTCGAGCGCTCTGTCGAATGGGATTCCGAGTATGACGTGATTGTTGTTGGTTTGGGTGGCGCAGGATGCGCGACCGCAATCACTGCCGCTGACGCGGGCGCGAAGGTTCTTGTTCTCGAGAAGGCTCCGGAGGGCTATTCTGGCGGTAACTCCAACATTTGCATGCAGTGGATCTGCTACACCGAGGATCCCGAGAATGTGCGCACGTACTTTGAACAACTTCGCGGTGGGTATGAAACGCCTTCCGATGCCATACTTGATGTTTACATTGATGAGATGCAGAAGAACAAGGAATGGTTTGAGGGACTTGGTGCTCCGAATGTGCAGACGTTCGATTACGTCGAGTACCCGCAGTTCGAAGGCTCGAGCGCATTCACGCCGTTTACGGTGGACGGTTCGACCGGCATGATTCCTCCTGTGGTTTTTGGTGGCAACGGCGCATGCTATAACCTGTTGAAGAAGAACATTGTTGATCGCGCTGACAGCATTGATGTCTGGTATGAGGCTCCGGCTACGCATCTCATCCAGGATCCTCAAACCAAGGTGATTCATGGCGTCACTGCGCAGGTCGGTGACAAGGAAGTTAAAGTCCGCGCCAAGAACGGCGTTGTGCTTACATGCGGCGGCTATGAGAACAGCCCGCAAATGCAGCAGGATTATAACCAGCATCTTTTCTGGCCCCCCACTGGTACCTGCTATTACAACGAGGGCGATGGCATCAAGATGGCGCTTGAGGTAAATGCCGACCTTTGGCACATGGCCAACATCGTTACGAACAACGGCTGCTTCCGCAACGAGGAAACGGGTAACGCCACGTTCGGATTCGGAATCTATGTGGCCACGCGCGGCATCAACATCGCTAACAACGGCACTCGCGTTTATGACGGCAAAGCTTATCATGGCAAGATGCCTTACAACGATGTCTATCTCAATGCTGCTCTGCCTGAGACCTACTGGTATGTGTATGACCAGACTATCCAGGATGCTGGTGCTATTAACCCGACTTGGAGCGCAGACAGCTCCGAAGAGATCGAAAAGGGCTGGGTCATAAAAGCCGACACGCTGGATGAGCTGGCACAGAAGATGGGCCTTTCCGAAGACGCGGCTCAAACCATGCAACAGACGATTGACGTTTATAATGGTTTTGCTGCTGATGGCTTTGACCCGGTCTTTGGGCGCAGCGCTGAGAGCATGTTTGCCATTCAGACTGGTCCTTTCTATGCGTGCAAGCAGACTTGTTGTTGCGGCAATACGCAGGGTGGTCCGCGTCGCAATGAGCGCGGTGAGGTTCTCGATGTTGCCGGCGAACCCATCCCGCACCTGTATGAGGCTGGCGAACTCGGTGATATTTGGTCCAACCTCTACCAGGCGAGCTGCAACCTGGGTGGCGGCATGATTTTCGGTCGCATCTCTGGCGCCAACGCTGCCGCAGTGAAGAATGACGTAACGCAGGATGACCTGGTCACGACGCCGTTTGAGCCTGAGGTTGTCGAAGACGAGTACGAATGCAGCGAGAACCAGTATATCGGGCGCGGTATGGGCAAGGGCGAAGCCCCCATGGTCGTGCGTGTTACGGTGGACGGAGACAAGGTATCTCAGGTTGAGATTCTCAAGCACTACGAGACGGAAGGCCTGGCGGCAATCGATCGCGCTCTGACCGAGCTTCCTGAGGCCATTGCGCAGGCTGGATCTGCCGATGTGGATATGGTTGCGGGTGCCACGCGTACGAGTGCCGGTATTATCGCCGCTGTTTCTGATGCACTGTCTCAGGCATAAGTTTTCGTAACAGGGTGCTGGACGCTCCGGACGTAACCATTGTTGCGCTCGGAGCGTCCTTTTGAAAGTCAGGCGTATAATCAAGGTCTGTGGGCAGAAAGGGGGCTGTCATGGACATTGATTCGATGCGTCTGTTTAGGGAAGTTGCGTCGCGCGGGAGCTTTACGGATGCTGCTCGTCGCTGCTTCATGTCTCAACAGGCTCTCAGTCGCAAGATTTCTGCGATGGAGTCTGAACTTGGGCAAAAACTGCTGAATCGCACAACACCGCTTGGCTTGACTCCTGCAGGGAAGGTGGTGTTGCGCGAGTCAAATACCATTCTGTCTTCCTATGACAGAATGACACGTACGCTTCAAGAGCTTAAGACGCGGGCACCGGGCGTTGTCAGGTTGCACAATTACGGGACCGGTTCGTTCGCCGCTCTTTACACGGGGGTTCTTGAGCGCGCAAACGACCAGTACCCTGAGATTGATATCCAGTTTGTTAAAGTGAACGAGGACGATATTGTCCTCCTCCAGGAGGATGCAATTGATATTGGATTCGTTCGGACGGTGGCACGAGACGGGTCTGTCTCACTTTCAATGAGCCCTGATATGGATTACATGCCATTGCGTTACGACATTGCGCCATTGATATTCGGTGTAAGAAAAGGCCATCCACTTGCCCATTTGCCGAATGTGACGCTTGTTGAAATTGCCCAGTATCCTCTTGCAATGCCGACTGACACGAATCTGGGCGCGCTCCCGCTTGCTGTAAAACGCCTTTTTGCCGATAGCGGTCTTTATATCGATGTTGAGGACGTGTACTGCAGCTCGGCATCCGAGCATTTCTTTGAGTTCTTCTCGGGAATGAGCGAGCTTAGTACGGCCTTCTTTACCGACTGGAGTTTTGACGATTATGTCCCTGATGATAGGCTCGGGACACGACGCCTTGTTAAGTTGACACCCGGTCCAGAAAAATATGAGGTGCGAGGCTATGCTGTTGCCCTTCGTGAATCTTCCAACCCTGCGGTCAAATTGATTCTGGACATTATGCGCGAGGTTGATGAGTCGCTTGGGTCCAATGCTGGACACTGATATACGTATTCGCATTGTTCCGTTGGACATGGGGGTCACCTGGCGTTGATGTGCCTTGGTGACGTCGTTTCCTACTTCTTCCCCCAAACCAAAAAAACCGCCCGGGCGCGGGGGCGCTCCGGGCGGTTTGCTGTGCTATGTGCTGTTTGACCTGCGAGATTACTTCGCGGCGTAAGCAGCGGCGCCGGCACCGGCGATGCGGCCCCAGGTGATGGCGTTGGAGATGGTGAAGCCCATGAAGGCGGAGTTGCAGCTGGTCTCGCCAGCGCAGAACATGCCGTCGATCACGGTGCCGTCGGCGCGGATGACCTCGGAATCGGCGTTACGGGCGATGCCGCCGTAGGTGATGATGACGCAGGGCGTCACGGCCAGGGCGACGAAGGGAGCTTCGAGCTTGGTGGTGGGAACGCGGCCGAACTCGGCGTCGAAGCCGGCCTCGACAGCGGCGTTGTAAGCGTCGATGGTGGCGGCCAGGCCCTCGGCGTCAACACCCATGTTGGCAGCGAGCTCCTCGACGGTCTCACCGGCGACGTAGGTCAGGTCTTCGCCGCGGTGGGTCTTGCCCTCGGTGGCGTCAACGCAAGCCTGGTCGGAGACCATCCAGACGTAGCCCAGCTCGTCCTTGTGCATCTGGTCGAAGACGGGGCGGTTGAGGTCCTGGCTCATGTAGCCCTTGTTGTCCTCGTTGTAGAAGCGCTTGCCCTCGGCGCCGACCATGATCATGTTGGGCAGCGAGGTGAAGCCGAACACGTTGGCAGCCGCGGAGGTGGGCGTGTACTCGGTCATGATCTCGTAGTCCTTGAGGACGCACATCATGGAGTCGGTGTGGCTCGTGCAGGCGCCCACGTTGCTGGCCATG
This sequence comes from uncultured Coriobacteriaceae bacterium, assembly GCA_900539345.1. Lineage (GTDB taxonomy): Bacteria > Actinomycetota > Coriobacteriia > Coriobacteriales > UMGS124 > UMGS124. Next base: position 21,414 of record UQBS01000008.1, read on the forward strand.
ATGATGCCGTCACCGGTGGACATGGGATGGCCGATGCCCATCGTGCCAGCGACCTCGGGAGTGAAGCGCTTGGCGAGCTCGGGGTTGTAGGCGTAGCCGCCGGTGGCGATGACGAGGGCCTTGCAGCCGTAGATCGAGCCGTCCTCGGTCTTGACGGACACGGGGGCGCCGTTCTCCATGGTGATCTCGGTGGCCTTGGCCTCGGTGACGATCTCGACGCCAGCCTCCTCGGCGGCGGCAAGCAGGGTGTCGGTCAGGACGGGGCCAGCGCCCTCGACGACGTGCATCATCGTGAGGGGGCCGTAGCCGACGACGGCCTCGGACTTGAAGGGAACAGCGCAACGGTCGATGAGCCAGTCGATGCTCTCGCCGGACTTGGCGACGGTGATGCCCATGAGCTCGGGATCGAGGCGGTAAGAAGCGTTGCCGTTGAGGTTGTCGTACATCTGCTCATAGGTCAGCTCGACGCCCTGAGCCTTCTGAATCTGGGTGCCGAAGCCGCCGATGAGGCCCTGGGAGGTGGAAGTGGTGCCGCCGGTGACGGTGTTCTTCTCGAGAACGAGGACAGAAGCGCCAGCGTCGGCGGCCTCGATGGCAGCGCACAGACCAGCGCCGCCGCCACCGATGACGATGACGTCATAGGTGGGGTTGTCGCCGGCCATGGCGATGGCGGGAACGGTGGCTACAGCTGCAGCAGCGGCGGACGTTGCGAGGAACGACCTGCGAGAAATGTTGGCCATGATTGCCTCCTGTATGTTTGGGACGCCTCCCCTTAAGGCGTCCAACACACCCATCATGGCAGCATCCCTCCGTCAACGCTACCCCCAAATGTGGGGGTAGTCCCTAGCAGCGGTTTTCTTGAAATTCCAAGCGGAATGCAGGTGCACCTGGGGCGCATGTCTCGCAGGGGAGAACGCGGAAGAATGGTATACTCAATGCTTTGATGTTGGCTATAGCTGGAATTTTTTCCTCCGGCCTGTGATAAAGGGGGTCCGAGGTGAACGTCTCGCATTCCGCAGTGCGACGCCTGGGCCTTCCCGTCGTCGGCTTCGGACTATTTAAGGCGCTCCTCGATTGGACGTATTCTTCGGCGCTTTCCACCGCTTCGGGAACGCTGCCGTTTGTTAATGATATCCGGTTCTCCCTCGTGGCGTCCCTGGCCATCCTTGTGGTTACAGCATGCCTGTTTGTCGTTTCGTGGAAGCGCCCCTCGCTTATGCCCAGGCGCACGGCGTACGTGTGCATGGCGCTGCTCGCGGGAGTCAACCTTCTATCGGGGCTGGGGCTGCTCGGCGAGCTTCCCGATGCTGTTGGCGTTGCCTTGATAACTGGCGTGTACGGTCTGGGGTCTGCGGTTCCCAACGCCGTGTGGCTTGCGCTCATTGCCGTGTTGCCCGCGGGCGAATGCCTGCTGGTCATTGCCGCCGCGTATCTTCTCGCGGGGCTCGTTTCTCCGATCTTTGCGGTTTTGCCTGGTGCCGTGGGCTGCCTGGCTGCATGTGTGGCGTGCGTGGCGAGCATCGTGCTGCTTGCGAGGATGCCTGGTGAGACGCCTCGGGAGCAGGGTGCTGAGCGGGAGCTCTCCACTGCGTCGGTGCGCTCTGTTCTCATGTCAGTCGCGGGGCCCCTCGTTGTGTTTCTGGCGCTTGAAATGGTCATGGGACTCGTGCTGTCGTTCCAGGCGGTTGACGCTGCGGGCGACGGGTCTGCCGCCGGGGCCAAGACGCTGGCAACTCTTGCCGCATACATCTGCCTGATTGTTCTGGTGATGAGGCGCCGCGAGCTTCCCGATATCAGGCTTCTGTTCGAACGGTTGTTCCCGTTTTTCGCCCTTGCCTTGGCGCTGCTACCGTTTACCAGCAGCGCGTACGGAACGCTCTTTAGCGCGGTGCTCGTGTTTTTGCAGGGCATGGTGGGCACGTCGGTGCTGTTCCTGCTGCTTCAGAGCTCACGAGAGCACGGGGTCCCGATCATTGCCTGCGTGGCGGGCGTGTCGTTTGTGGCGCGCGCCTCTATTCTGGCGGGCCTCGTTGTGGGTTGGACGATCGGTGTTGCCGATGGCGTAGACGCTACAGCGCGCGTCCTCATGGTGGCTGGCGCTGCGATGTACGCGATGTCGCTGGTGCTTGTGTGGTCGCTTAAAACTCGCAGGTCAGGGGGCGCATCTGGTGCCGATGCGCAGGTGGAGCAGGGTGTGGGCGAGGCTTCGGGGGAGGCCCAGGGGGGCGAAGGGGCCCCGGCTGTCGATGCCGTCGACGTCATCGACAGGCCGGCCTCGTTCGAAGAGACCGCCGCACGTCTTGCCCGCGAGCATTCGCTGACGGCTCGCGAGGAGCAGGTCGTGGCACTTGTTGCCTGCGGCCGCTCGGCCGTGTATATTGCCGGCGAGCTCGGTATCGCTCCTGAGACGGTGCGCAGCTACCTCAAGAGCGCCTATCCCAAACTCGGCGTCCACTCCAAGCAGGAGCTCATCGACCTGTTCGTGGGATAGAGGGGGTGAGGCAAGCTGACGGTACGGCCACCTGTCTTCTCGCTCAATCTCTGTCAAGAATATTTGATAATGAAGGCATAGTTAGGAATATCAACTATTTTAGATACAGCCTGGTAGAAGGGTTGAAGTCTAACCGGTTTACCGGGCTGTTTTCGAGATGCGGCTGTGGCGCGAGGACGCTCGCACTCTTTTGAGCAGCCCGCTTATTGCCCAGTCGCCATGGCCTCAATGAGGTCCATGAGGTCTTGTTGGGTGTGGATGTCCATCTTGTGGTAGATGCTGCGGATGTGCGTCTTGGCGGTGCCCTGTGAGATGCCCAGCGAGTGGCCCACGTATGCGGCGGTTCTTCCGCGGGCAAGCAGGCCAAGGACCTCGTGCTCGCGGGGAGTGAGGGCGTATTGGCTGGCGAGCTCGGCGCAGGCGTTGGGAATTTCGTCGCCGTTTTCAGTGGGTTCGCCGGCGGCGAGCCACTGGTGCAGGGCGCTGCGAGGGTCATTGAACACAAGCAGCACCGTGACAAACAGCGCGAGCACAATGGAGAGAAAAACGAGCGGTGAGAGGGTCTGTTCCGTGCTGGGAGTAAGCGCTTCGCCCATGAAATGCCCAGGTATCTGCGATGCCTGGAACACCAGGTAGCCAAAGGCATACGTGCGCACCACGGGACGATTCATGCGGCGCGCCAAGTCGCCCCAGTACACGACCATGAAGAAGTAGAAGATGGCGAAGCCCAGCTCGTTGACAGAAGCTGCCAGCCAGGTGGGAACGGTGCTGACAGAGGCGAGTGCAGCTCCGGCGGCTGTGCCTACCAGGCCGAGCGCGTAAATCTGCGAGGCACCAAAGCGTCGGCTGAGTAGTAGGCTTGCGACGAGAAGGAGCACTCCGGCTGCAAATTCGGCCACGGCGGGCCCTACCATCCCGGCGGTGGTCATGGGGCGCGAGGCCAGCACGCTGCCCATGAGTCCAAAAGTGAGGCCCACGAGTGCCGGCAGGATGAGCAGCGTCCAGCTAAATGAGATGGTACGCGCGGCACCTGGTGGGGGCGGCGGCGTGGGATTTTCTCCCAGGCGACGTGCCCCCTCCCAGGTGAGCCATGAGCAGGGCAGCGCGCAGATGATGAGCGCGCCGACTTGGGCGGCCAGCGGCGCGGCAAACAGCGCGAGGAACACGAGCGTCGAGGTGACGAGCGACAGCCCCATGTCCATGAGTCCGCGCTGCAGGCTCATGCGCGAGAACATCTCGCCCCACGCGATTTTAAGAAAGCCGATGGCCGCGCCTCCCAGGCACGAGCCTGTTATAAAGGCTGTGACGCTGCTCGTATAAGCTGTGACCGCGATGCCGAGCGAGCCGCCGGCCAGCAAGATACCTGCCAGGGTCATGGCTCCGCGCGAGCCAACGATGGTCGCCAGGCTGTCTGACAAGAAGACGATGACAGTGAGCATGGCGACATTTGCAAGCAGCGTCATGACGGTGGGAACGGCGAATATGCCGCTGAGCTGGGACAAGGCGCCTGAGGTCAGATAGGTTTTGCCCACAAGGCACGACCATAGCCAAATGCACGCGAAGCTTGTCCAACGCGGCCAACCGGACCGGAGCTCGTCGGCAGCCTCCTTGTGCCAAGTGCGCAGACGATTGCGGGGCACCGCCAGGTTGTTGAGCGTGTCGGCGGCAGGCCCGGTCGACACCAGACCTTCTGGTTTAGCTGCTGTGTTTGGCATTATGGCCCCTCATATCCTGCAGTGGCGCGCTCCCCCGGCGATTACGGTTCGGTTTGTGTCCCAAACAAACGTGCTCGGAGCCGCATTGTTTGCGGCTCCGAGCACGAATTATTGCACGTCAGACGTTGCATGTGCTGTGCGGTGAACGATTACGTACCTAAAAGCGGGCTGTTTGAAAAGCAACTACCTGAAAAGTAGGCTGCGTGAAAAGCGACCACTGGTTTGCAAGGGGTCGGCCGTCGTCACGGTGCCGCGCGGCTCGATTCTACTCGCGCGCCTCAGCGGCCGCTGCCGACTCGCCGGCGATGTGGCCCCAGACCAGGCCGCCGGAAAGCGACGTGCCCGAACCCGGATAGTACAGGCCGTACCAACCGCCCGAGTTCATGCCGCCAGCGTACAAGCCGGGGATGACCTCGCCGTTGTTGTCGATGACCTCGGCCTTGGTGTTGATGAGCAGGCCGCCGAGCGAACCCAGGTTGGCCGAGATATTGAGGTTTGCATAGAACGGCGGCTTGTCGAGCTTGATGAGCTGGGTGTCGCGGCCGTACTCGAGGTCCTCGCCGGACTCCTCGATGTTGGTGTTCCACAGGTCGACGGTGCTCTTGAGGTTGGAGGCGGGGACGCCGATCTGTTCGGCCAGTTCCTCGACGGTGTCGGCGCTGAAGAGCTTGCCGTCTGCCACGGCGCCCTCGGGGTCATCGGCCCACGGCGTGAGGCCCTGCTCGATGGCGTTCTGGTCGAAGATCATGTACGTGTGACCGCCGAGCTGCGTTTCCTGCTGGAAGATGGCGCGGTAGGTGTAGGCGTAGGTGGCGTCCTCGCACACGAAACGCTTGCCCTTGCAGTTGACGAAGATGCAGGGGATTTGCGGTGTGGCGTTCGTCGTGGCGTTGCCGGTGGCCATGTCGTAGTCGATGGTGCCGCCCACGCTGGCGAGCTGGCCGTTTACGGCCATGCCCATGCGGATGCCGTCGCCGTTGGCCAGAGGAGAGATGTAGCTCATCTGCGTGGTGAGGTCCCAGTACTGCTGCTGGTTGAAGCTCATGCAGAGGTCCTCGGCGCGGTCGATGCCACCAAGAGCCAGGATGACGCCCTTGGCTGCCTTGATGGCGAGCTCTGCCCCGTCGCGCTCGACGATGGCGCCCATGACACCCTTGCCCTCGGTGAAGACGAGGCGCTTGGCGGTCGTGTTGTACTCGAAGGTGGCTCCCAGGCGCTCGGCCTCGGCGGTCTCGGCGTCGGTCAGCACGCCACCCTGGCCGCCAGCGCCGCCGCCCTCGTACACGTGGATGCGGTCGGCGTGCAGGCCCTCGGTGACGTAGGGCACATGGCAGTTGCCGTAGACGCTGACCCACTTGATGCCGATGGTGGAAAGCCACTCGATGAGCTCAGGGGCGCGGTTGCACATCGTGGTGATGAGGTCCTCGTGGCCAATGCCCTCGGCCTGCTCCATGTAGCACTGGGCATGCTTCTCAGGCGTGTCATCTTGGAAATCGGTGAATTCCTTCTGCCACTGGGTGCCTGCGGCCTGGATGACGCCGCCCGACATGGCCGTGGTGCCGCCCGACTTCTCGTCGGCGTCCACGACGATGACCTTGGCGCCAGCCTCGGCTGCGGCGCAGGCGGCGGACAGGCCGGTACCGCCGGCCCCCAGGATGAGGACGTCGCACTCCTCGTCCCAGGTCTCGGGCTCTTCGGCGGCCTTGGCGGAGCCGATGAGGCTGTTTGAGGCGGCGAGGGTTGCGGCGCCGGCAGCGCATGCACCGGCGACAAAGTTCCTGCGAGTCAGTTCGGACATGGTAAATCCCCCTTCAACGAGATGGGCATGGGTGCACTCGACGCGGGCCCTGATGTGAGGGCCGTTGTCATCGGGCGCTTGAGTCCCAATGTGGCACGGAAGGGGCCGATTGACCATCCCACGCATGAGAAAAGCCGCCTACCACGTTGCGTAGTAGGCGGCTTGAGCTGGGGAAACATTGGGGTGCCGATGGATGGGTCGGCAGTTATCTATTCTCGATGTGCCCGATGTTCTTGAGCTCAATGGACATGGAGCCGTCGGACTGCGTCACGAACTCGATGAAGTTGGGGTTCATGCTGTACTCGGACGGGAAGGTGATCTCGATGCCGGTGTCGGTGCGGATGCGGTGGCTGCGGTTGGCGGCGTGGGCCACACTCTTCTTTACGTGCACGCGCTCGGGAAGCTCCTCCTCGCGGGCCATCTCCTCGTAGCGCTCGCGCATCTGCGGCGCGTCCTCGAACACGTCCTCGCCGAGCTCCCATGGCGGCAGGAAGTCGCCCTCGTCGGCCTTCTCCTGCATGACGGCCTTGGCGCGCGACACGGCGGTCGCGGCGTTGGCGCCGTACTCGTTGGCCACGTCTTCCACGATGCGGGCCACCGTCTGCATGACCTCCTTGGTGGAGGCTGCCGAGCTGCACTGAAGCAGGCCGTCGGGCAGGAGCATGCACGTGCTGCCTGCGATAACGCGCTCCTTGTCGTGGAAGTCCACGGAGAAGTCGCTCGTTGCGATGAAGGCGTAGGAGTCAATCTTCTGCGTGGGGTTGGGCAACGTTGCATCGTGGCGCACCACGTCGCACACGGCCTCGCCGCCCTCGTGGTGCACGTCGTGGACGTAGGCCTGCTTGCGGGGGAGCAGCGCGATGGCAAAGAAGCGCTCGCCTCGGCCGTCGAACGCGGCGTCCTCCATGATGGCGGCGGCCTCGGTCACGGGCATGTCGAGCTCGTCGGCGGCATTCTGCGCGGCGGAGGTCACGGGGTCGCCATCGAAGTCGGCCACGAGCAGGTCGCACGCCTCGCAGGTCTCGCCTTTGCGCAGCTCAGAGTAGAGGAACTCGGCGATCTGGCGGGAGAACGCCACGAAGTCGCCGGACTTGAGGTAGTGCTCAAGCTCGCCGGCGAACATGCTGTCCTGCTTGAACTGGCCGTGCTTGTTCTCGGCGCTGCCCTGGGCGCGGCGCAGGTGGCGCTGCACGAACGACTTGACGAGGCGCTCTCCCAAGTCGAGCTCGCGGGCGGAGTAGGTGGTGCCTGCTCCCTCGAAGTCGAAGACGTGCAGGATGGCGTGGTTGATGTTCATCGTCGCTTCCGTTCGTGCGGTCGGTGGCGCCGGGCGATGCGCGCGGCGCGGTTGTTTGCAAGGGGATAGGATACCGCGTCGTCTGGGGCCGTGTGGGATGCGGGACGCGAGCCCACGCAAATCCCGCGCGTGAAGTGGTCGAATATGGCGCACACGGCGGGTGCCCGCTCATGTACCGTCCGCCGTGTGTACTTTGGGCACGCCGATGTTCTGCTGGTCGTTGTGCTACCCTGCGGGTTTTAAAGAAAACCTGACGCGGGAAGGCGGTTCGGCCATGCGTATCGAGAAGGTCGCGTTTATCGGTAAGGGCGGCGTGGGCCTTATGTATGGCAGCATCATGGCCAAGAACCTGGGGGCCGATGCAGTGGAATACGTGATGGACGACGCTCGCTATGAGCGCCACGCCGCCGATGCAGTCACCATCAACGGTGAGCCGTGCCCGCTTCGCAGCGTGCGTGCAAGTGAGGCGACCCCTGTTGACCTGGTGATTCTTACCGTCAAGACAACCGGCCTCGAGCAGGCGCTCGACACGATGGAAGCCGTGGTGGGCCCCCATACGCGCATCGCGAGCCTGTGCAACGGCATCACGAGCGAAGAGCGCATTGCCGCACGATTCGGCTGGCAGCGTACCGTGTTGGGCATCTGCCAAGGCATGGACGTGGTGTTTCTCGACGGCACACTCACCTACCGCAACTCCGGCGAGATTCGCTTTGGCGCGGCGGCAGGCACAGATCCCCAGGTTGTTGCTGACATTGCCGACTTTTACGAGCGCGCCGGCGTGGCGCACGTGGTGGAGAAGGACATTCGCCATCGTATGTGGGCCAAGCTCATGATGAACGACGGCATCAACCAGACGTGCATGGCATATGGCGGCACCTACGGCAGCGCAACCGAGCGAGGAAGCGAGCAGCGCCGCTGCTTCGTGGCCGCCATGCGTGAAGCCCTTGCGGTGGCCAACGCCGAGGGCATCGCGCTCACCGAGGCAGACCTTTCCCAGATGTTGCACGTCATCGAGGGACTCGACCCGAACGGCATGCCTTCCATGGCGCAGGATCGCATCGCCCACCGCAAGACCGAGGTGGAGGAGTTTTCTGGCACCATCTTGCGCCTTGCTGCCAAGCATTGCATCGAGGTCCCGCAAAACGAGTGGCTCTACCAGCGTATTCATGAGATTGAGGCAAGCTGGTAGGGAAGTCTTGCCAACTTGCCCTGCGCGGTCGCGGCTGTCTCGTGCGCATCCGATTGCCCGAAAACGCCAAAAGTATGCGTTATAACTCAGCCGGGCTTTTAGACGGGCTGAGAGCCATCGCAAAACACCAGGTAGATTAAGAGCGCCCATTGCGCATGGGCGGACCTACAGTCCCGACGAGTATTTAAACGCATACTTTTGGCGTTTTCCGTACGCGGTTCGAAGGATGCATCGCGATTTTGGCTGGAAATCTTCCGGCTCGGTGGGGTCAAGCGTCAGATGTGCGCAAGGACAAGCATTCTCCTTGACAATGTTGATATAAAAGTGATATCACTCTGGTATCGAAAAGGCAGCGAGCCCGACAAAGGGTGCCGAGGCGGCTGCAATAGAGAGGAGATGTGCCATGACGAGCATGCATGAGACAAACGTAAGCGCGGCGGGTGCCCAGACGGGTGCGCCGCAGCAGGTTGAGGCCACGGTCGAGAAACGCGTGGCGGCAAAGTCGGGCTGGGGTATGCTCGCCCTTGTTGTCTTGGGCTTCCTTGCATCGGTTGCCTGCTTTGTTGCCGGTGCAATCCTTGATACGCGAGGCTGGTCTGGGATGTTTATCGGCCTTACCATTATCGCAGGTAGCGTGCTTATCATCCTCGCTTGCATTGCCACGGGCGGCTTCATGATGGTGCAGCCCAACACCGCCCGCGTGCTCACGCTGTTTGGAGAGTACAAGGGAACCACGACCGACACAGGTCTGCGCTGGGTGAACCCCTTCTGCAAGAAGACCACGGTCAGCCTGCGCGCCCGCACGCTCAACGGCGAGCACCTCAAGGTGAACGACAAGCTCGGCAACCCCATCGAGATCGCCAACGTCACGGTGTGGCATGTGGAGGACACCGCCCGCGCCGTCTTCGACGTGGATGACTACGAGGCCTACGTCGCTTCCCAGAGTGAGACCGCGCTGCGTCACGTGGCGAGCCTGTACGCCTACGACCACATGGGTGAGAACGACGCCGACTCCACCGAGATCACCCTGCGCTCCAACATTACCGAGGTGAGCGAGGTCCTGCGCCGCGAGCTGGCCTCCCGTCTTGCCATGGCCGGCGTTGCCGTGGACGATGCGCGCCTCACGCACCTGGCCTACGCTCCCGAGATCGCCCAGTCCATGCTGCGCCGTCAGCAGGCCGACGCCATCATCGCGGCCCGCGGCAAGATCGTGCGCGGTGCGGTCGACATGGTCGAGATGGCCTTGGGCGAGCTTTCCGAGCGCCATGTGGTGGACATGGACGACGACCGTCGTGCCGCCATGGTGTCCAACCTGCTTGTGGTACTCTGTGGTGATTCGGAAGCTCAGCCGGTGGTGAATACTGGCACGATTTACCAGTAGGTTTGGATTGAGATGCAGAGAAAGCAGTACCCCCTGCGCATAGACCCTGAGGTGTGGGCCGCAGTGCAGCGCTGGGCCGATGACGACTTCCGCAGCGTGAACGGCCAGGTCGAGTGGATACTGCGCGACGCCCTCAAGCGTGCCGGCAGGCTTCCCAAGAAGGAGGAAGCCGTAGGCGAGGACGGCACGGCCAGGGAGTAGAACGAAACAAGCCGCCTCAATAGACCCGCGCATCCAGAGGAAACGCCCCTCGGGTGCGCGGGTTTTTGCGTGCGGTGGGTCTGGATGGCTGCGGGAACGATGCCCTCGCATGGAGATGCCGACGTACAACGGAATCTATGCCCGCCGTCTCTGGTATGCGCGCGGTGGTGTTGTTTTGCGCGCTTCTTTCGCACGATGCCCTCGCGCTACTGCTCGCCTCCCTTTCGGTATGCGCCTGGGGTCTTGTCGCGGTAGCGTTTGAAGGCGCGTGTCATGGTGAGGGTGCTGCCGTATCCCACGCTCGAGGCAATGTCGGGGATGGGGAGCTGGGTTGTGCGCAGGAGCTCCTCGGCCTTGTCGAGGCGCAGGCCGTGCAGGTAGCCCAAGAATCCGCCGTCGGGGCAGGCCTGGGAGAACGCGCGCGAGATGCCGGCGCGGCTCATACCGAACCGCTCGGCCACAAGCGCGGCCGTCAACGAGGGGTCGCGGTAGTTCGCCTGCACGTAGGCGAGCAGGTCGGCTGCGTTGGCGCCTCCCGTCGAGCTGTTTGCGCCGGCCTCCGTGTGACTGGCAGGCGCGGGTTCGTCCCCCAGCAGGGGCGTTGCGCTACTCGTCTGGCCGTCGTAACGTACGACCTTGTTGAATGCACGCTTACGTGTTCCCTCTTCAAGCGCGGCCATTGCCTCTCGGTAGCACAGGTTCAGCTTGGCGGCACCGGCGTGCACGTTGCCGGCGAACACTGAGACGAGAACGCCCTGCTCTTGGGCATAGGAGAGCAGTCCCGAGAGCAAGGGAGGCATCCCGCCGCCTTGGGCGTCAATCACCGCGAAGACGAAGCCGCTCTCCTTGCACAGCGCGCATGCTCGCCCTTTGCCTTCCAGGTAGTCGCGCACAAGGCTGCTGAGCTGGGATGTTTCGTGCGGCTGTTCATGTTGCTTGCCACCCTGCTCGTCGGTGCGCACGATGGCCAGCGCCACCTCACGGCTCGGCTCGGCGAAAAAGAACTCCGCGCCCTCTTCGGTCAGGCTGGCCCTGCCGCGCAACAGGCGCATGAGGTGGAACTCGCCCACAAGTTCATCTTGCTCGCTCAGACGGTTTTCCATTGCTTCCAGGGCAAATCCGATGAGCTTGAACTCATCTTGCACGTCGCGTCCGCCCGGCGCGAGCTTGGCGATGATGTCCTGAAGCGGCTCGTAGATGCGCTGGGTCAGATACAGGCCGGCCGCGCAGCCCAGTGCCACGAGCACCACGGTGGCTGCGATGATGATGAGGGCGAACTGGTGGTACGCAGCCTGCGCCACATCGGGCACCATGAACACGAACGCCTGGCCTCCGTCGGTGGGCTTGTGGAAATACTCGCGGTAGGGCTTGCCGTTATGCGTGACGCCGACGATGTCGCGTTCCACAGGGGAGTTCATGATGACGTCTATGTCGATGGCGTCCTGGTAGGCATTCGCGCCCAAAGCGATCCGCGTCCCGTCCTCGTCGACGAAGTACATCTCGGCAATGTCGGCGATGGGCTCGAGGACGTCGATGTTGGGGACCTCGGGCATGTGATAGAAGGCAACGATGGTTGCGCTGCCGGAATAAGGCAAGACAGAAACGCTCCAGGCCGTTCCGTTTCCAGCGGATAGGCGCGTAACGGTGCGCCCGCTGCTTGCAAGGGAATCAATGTCTACCTCAGTGAGTCGCTTTTCACGGGCGCGGGCGTCTTCTGCGGCGCTGGCGCTGCCCAGGATGAAGTTGCCCCCATCCTCCGTGTTCCTGAGGACCACATAGACATTCTGCGCGTCGCCAACATGGTTATGCTCGAATGCGCCAAGCCTGCGAGCGACTTGTTCGCGCAAGGCGGTGTTGTCCGGGTCGGTCGTCAGGCGCGCGAGTGCGCCGTCAGCGTCCAACTGTGCAACCGCGTCAGACGGGCTGTTGTTCAGCGGCGAGCGCTCCTGCTGGTACAGGTCGAAGGCGGTGATTGCCGAGTCGAGGGCGCGGCTTTCCTGCTGGGTGGCGCGGCCGATGGTGAGCAGGTTGATGATGCAGCAGGCAGCCATGACAATCACGACGGTGGCGCACAATGTGCCGGCCAAAAGGTAGAACCCGCGTCCCCGAAACGTGCGGTGCAACTTCCGACGCATGCCTTGACCTCCCCAAATCGTGGTTTAGCGTCTGCGTTTTGACGTCCGTGCAAAAATCGACGCCATCAATTTGCCCATGATTGTACACCTGAAAAAACTGACGCTGGCGTGAAAAACCCGATGCTGGCTAGAGTGATAAATGGCCGCATGCAAGGAGCATGTGGCGCATCGTTCGCCTTGAACATTCGAACAAGGAGGCATGTATGGAGAAGAGCATGAGCAGGCGCAACTTCGTTGCCGGCGCGGCCACGGTTGGCCTTGCTGGCGCTGTTGCCGGCACGCTCACGGGCGCCAACCGCGCCCAGGCCGAGGAGGCCCACGAGGCCGCCGTCACCTCGTACTATCAGTGCAAGGAAGACTGGCTGGGCCTGCCCCCCGAGACCGGCGAGCCTGCCGAGACCTATGATTGCGACGTCCTGGTCCTGGGTGGCGGCCATGCCGGCATCCACGCCGCGCTTGCCGCTGCCGAGGGTGGCGCCAAGGTCATCGTGGTCGAGAAGTGGGCCGAGGACATGCGCAAGGTCAAGGGCGAGGACATCGGCCACATCAACTCCCAGTGGCTCATTGACCAGGGCTATGGTCCTTACGACGTGGGCGAGGTTACCAACGAGTTCGTTCGCCGTGCCGGCGGCCGCTGCAACCCCGAGATCATCCGCAAGTTCGTGGCCAACTCCGGCGAGATGTTCGACCACCTGCAGAGCCTCGTGACCTGGCCTGATGAGCGCATCCACATCATGCCCACCACCGAGCGCAACCCCGACGTGTCGCCCTACGACCCGAGCCAGGTCATCTGCCAGGTTTCCGGTGCCACCGCCGACGGTCCCGTCGAATATCCCATGATGTGCGGCGGCAACGGCTCCTACGCCGCAGTTGCCCAGTTCATGGGTGAGATCAGCCATGACAACTCCATCCCCGGCTGCGCCGCTATGTCGCGTCTCGACGAGGTCATGCAGTTCGCCATCCTCAAGGGCCAGGAGCTCGGCGCCGAGTGGCACTACGGCGAGCGCGCCCTCAAGCTCACGACTGACGAGAGTGGTGCCGTCACCGGCGCCATCTCCCAGAAGCTCGACGACGAGTCCTACGTGCAGTACAACGCCAAGACCGGCGTCATCCTCTGCCTGGGCGACTACAGCGGCGACGCCAAGATGACCTGGAACCTCAACCCCGACATCTCCGAGTTCAACGCCCGCCAGGGCCTCACGCAGGACGACCTGTTCTCGCCCTTCGCAGACTGCACGGGCGACGGCCAGAAGATGGCCTGCTGGGTCGGCGCCGTCATGGAGCCCACGCCCCGCGCGTCCATGAACACTGGCGGTGGCGGCGGTGGCCCTTGGGGCACCTGCCCGTACCTGTTCCTCAACGCCAACGGCGAGCGCTTCTGCAACGAGGCCAACGCTGTGGGTGTTACCGAGGCCACGCTGCTCCAGCCCGCTGGCATCGTGACGACCGTGACCGACGCTAACTACTACGAGACCCTCAAGTACGCTGGCCTCGACCATGGCGCGCCCAACTACGGTCGCCCCGTGTACTATGAGGAGCTCGTTGAGGACATGGAGGCCATCGAGCTCGAGAGCCCCGACGGCGGCCCCGTGCGCAAGTGCACTATCGCCGAGCGCGACCCCTCCACGGTCTACGCCTCCGAGACCCTCGAGGGTGCCCTCAAGCTGGCCGGTTACGAGGGCGACGCCCTGCAGACCGCCCTTGACCAGGTCGCCAAGTACAATGAGCTGTGCGCCACGGGCAAGGACTCCCAGTACGGCAAGGACGGCAAGTACATGGTGCCGATTGACACGCCGCCGTTCTACACCTGCCCGGCCAACAACTCCAAGACCACCAGCGCCGGCCTCGTGACCCTCGCTGGCGTCGAGACCAACAACAACCTCCAGGTCATCGATGTGGCTGGCAACGTCATCCCCGGCCTGTACGCCGCCGGCAACTGCCTGGGCGAGCGCTACGGCAACTCCTACGCCACGCCCTTCGCCGGCAACTCCATCGGCATGGCCATGACCCACGGCCGTGTCGCCGGCAAGATCATCACCGGCCAGGAAGTGCTCTAAGCTCTTCTGATTGCACGATAGTCATGCACTGAGCAACGAGGCGCCGCATCCCAGCTGGGGTGCGGCGCCTTTTGTCTGGGCAACAACGAGGCCAAAAGGGCGCTTGGGCCTTCTTAAAGCCCGGAATCGTGTACGGCTTTCTTATTAGCTCACATGCACATTACTCCGCCTGCGATTCTGCGTATCCCGTGTTCGCTATGGTATCCTAACGTTCTGTTATGGGGTGCAAGGAAGGGGACAACGAGGTATGGGCAATCAAGGCGGCGACTGTATGCGCGGCCGGGCCGGCGTTTTTGGGCGCTTCTTCCTGCATGACTTCACGTTTGCCTTTATCGGCATCGGTATCCTGCGCTTCTGGTATCAATACAACCTGTACAACCTGCATTCCACGACTGATTTTGGCATCGGCGTTGCGTGGTCCAATATTCTGCGCGGCGCCGTGGGTCTGTTCTTGGTCGCGTGTGCCTTGCGCGGCGAGCTGTCGCCGCGGGTGCGCAACGTCCTGGTCTGGGGATCGCTTGTTCTCATGACCGCGTCGGGGGCGTTCAACTTCCTGGAGCTCGTCACAAAGAGCACCTCGTTTGAGGTGGCGCGCTATATCACGTGCGGACTGGGCCTTGTGTGGGGCGGCGGCATGTGGATGGATTTCTTCGCGCGCCTCAAGCCCACGCGGGCATTTCTCTACCTTGTCACGGCCTTGGCGTTCTCTTGCCTGCTCTCGCTGGTTGCGGGCTATTTGCCGCCTATGGTGATGGGTCTCATCAACCTGTTCGTGCCCGCGTTTTCGGTTCTTGCGTTTTGGCGAGCGATGCATCAGCTCGACCTGCGCGACGCCGCCTGTCCGCCGGTGCCCCAGACCGACTTTCGTTACAGCGAGCTGCATGCCTCCGACGTGCGCCAAATCGGCTTCTCGTTTGTCCTCTTTGCCTTCGTGCTGGGCATTACGCTGGGCTTCCCCGACGGGCACCCTCGCGAGCTCGACCAGCTTTCCCGCAGCATTCACCAGCTGACGCTTGTCGCGGTGCTTGTCGGCGTTCTGGCCTGGGTGTTTGTCCACGGCGGCACATTCAAGTTCACGAGCGTGTGGGGCCTGGAGAACGTCATCCTCATCACGGCTATCGTGCTTTTGGTGGAAGAGTCCGACGCCACGCGCACCCTGGCGACGGCCTTGTTCCTGAGCGCCGAAAGCTTCTTCTACTCGTTTGTCTTCTTTACCTGCTACGACATCGGACGCCGCACGCACAGGCCCGCCGTTTTCATCCTGGGCATCTTCTACAGCCTGGCGCTCGCGGCCATGGGGGCGGGGCGACTGTTCTCCACGCGCATCGACGCGCTGCCCGGCGGCATGGTGGCCATGCTCGTCATCATGAGCACGCTCGTGGTGGTGGAAATGGTCATGGCGCTGCGCCTGGGCATCTTCAAGGGCGACATCCCGCTGTTTGTTGAGGTGCGCGGGGATGATGCAGAAGAGGCCGACGAGGGCGCTGCGTGCGCGATGGGGGAGGCTGGCGTTGCGTCGTCGGCCATGCCTGCTGCGGGTGCGGCTGCTGCGTGCGACGGTTCTGCCATGCCTGCCATGGGTAGCGCCCCAACTATGTCAGCGGGCTATCCGTCTGCACCTGCCCCTGCAGTCCCCGAACCTGCCCCCGATGCACAGCGCCTTGCGCGTCTTGCTGCCGAAGCGGGCCTCACGCAGACTGAGGAACAGATTGCTCTGCTCGCCGTGCGCGGTCGCAGCCGTGCTGTTATCGCTCGCGAGCTGGGGTATTCGGCCAACACGGTGCGCAATTACACCCACACGCTGTACTCCAAGCTGGGCATCCACAGCAAGCAGGAGCTCATCGATCTGGTCGAGGGCAGCGACCAGGTTCAATAGAGGAGGGCCCGGCAAAAACCGTCCGGCCAAAGAGAAGCCGTTGATTGTCGGCCACCCACAAGCACCCGCCAAATTCTTCGCTGCGAAAAGGGCCGCGCCCCGGTTTCCCAGAGCGCGGCCCTTCGTTATTTCCTATCAGCCTGCAATCCGCAGGTTCAGTACCTCATCCGCCAGCTTACTTCGCGGCGTGCTCTTCCTCGTACTTCTCGATGGCGGCCTGCTCGTCGGCGTTGGGGCTGGCTTCGGCAGCTGCCTGGGCGTCGGCGATGGAGACGGAGCCAACGGGGCTGCTGCCGTCCTCGGCGGGGGCGGGCTCGGCATAACCGGCGTTGATGGCTGCCTGCACGCCGGCGTTGCGGCCGAACGTCACGCAGTCGGCGATGGCGTTGCCGCCCAGGCGGTTCTCGCCGTGGGTGCCGCCCGTGACCTCGCCGGCAGCATACAGACCGGCAACGGGGTTGCCGTCGGCGTCAACGGCCTGCGAGGACAGGTTCACGCGGATGCCGCCCATGGTGTGGTGCACGGTCGGGACCTTACGGCAGGCGTACCAGGGGCCCTCGGTCATCTGGGCGTCGGCAGTGTTGTTGGCGACAAAGCCCAGCTCGTCCTCGGCCTCGCCGGCGACGACGGCGTTGTAGGCGTCGATGGAGGCCTGTAGCTTTGCGGCGTCCATGCCGGTCGCAGCGGCGAGCTCCTCAACGGTGTCGGCGGCGGTCACGTGGCCCGTGGCGACCATGTTCTCGATCGTTGCGCCGTTGGCGTCGGGCGTGGTGGTGTCGGGGTAGCGCAGCTTGTTGACGACAACCCAGTAGGTGGAGTTGGTCTGAGCGAAGATGGCCTTGCACAGCGTGTCGCGTGCAGCGCCCTCGTTCACGAAGCGCTCACCGGCCTCGTTGACGAAGATGCGGTTGCGGCCCGAGGTGCGGATGTCTTCCATAAGGCCGGTACCAGGCGTGCCGCAGGGATGCAGCTGGATGTCGGCCAGGCCGACGAGCTCGGCGCCGACTGCCTCGGCGAGCTTGAGGCCCTCGCCCTGGGCGCAGGGGTTGACGTTGGTGCAGCCGATGGTGCTATCGAGCACGACGTCGGACCAAACGCCCGTGTTGACCTCCTGGCGGTACTCGACGTTGGCGCCGAAGCCGCCCGTGGCGATGACGACGGACTTGGCGTTGACGCTGACCTCCTGGCCGTCGGGGCGAACGGCCTTCACGCCGGCAACGGCGCCGTCGACGGTAAGGAGCTCGGTGGCGTCGCAGCTGTGCAGGATGGTGACGCCGAGCTTGCCGCACTGCTCAACGAGCGTGCGGATGTAGGTGTTGCCGGAAGGCGTGTAGGGGTAGTGGCTGCGCTGGCCCAGTGAGCCGGTGGCCGAGCCGATGGTGTCCTTGAAGCGAACGCCCAGCTTCTCGAGCCAGTGCACGGAGTCGAGCGCGTTGTGGACGAGGTAGCCGATGAGCTCGGGCGTGCCCGTCTTGTGGCCGCCCTCCCACGTGGCGGCGTAGTGCGTTGCCACGGAGTCCTCGATGCCCTGCTTCTCCTGGCGCTCGGGGTCAACGGCGTTGAGTGCGCCCTCGGAGACGTTGGTGGAGCCGCCGTTGATGTCGATCTTTTCGAGCACGATGACCTTGGCGCCCGTCTGAGCTGCGGCGACGGCAGCGACGAGGCCAGCGCCACCTGCGCCGATTACGGCGACATCGGCGTCGTAGGAGTCCTCGACCACATCGGCGGGGCCGTCGACGGCCTTGAGCTGCCCAGCGCCGCCTGCCTGCTCGGCGCAGTCCTCGATGCCGCCGAGAAGCGCGTAGCTCGAGATGCTGGCGCCCGACACGGCGTCGACGTTAAGCGACTGGGACTTGACGACCTCATGGGCGAGCGTCTCAAGCGCGTACTTGCCTACGCCGATGGTCTCGTTGTTGCCCGAGGTGTCGATGTCGGACAGAGCATACTGGGTGAACGTGCACGTCACCGTGAAAGGTGCATTGTGGCCCATGACCTGCGCGGTATAGGTGCCCGGCGTGTAGCCGGCCCACTCGTCGGCCTGGGCGCGTCCGGCGCCTGCAAGACCGGCTGCGACACCAGCGACGCCCGCGACAACGGCGCCCTTGGCAAACGACCTACGCGTGCATGCCTGCATGATGAACCCCCTTGATTGATGGCCTGGCAAAAGGCGCCTTACTTGTCGCATATCCGTGCGACACCCCTTGGCGCCTCGCCTCTGACGCCTTTCACCATAGCCGCGGCCACCCCGGCGAGGGAGTCGCAGAGGGTACCGAGAGGGTACTCAACTTGCGGCCAAAGAGCCTCGCCAAAAAAGGAAAACTGAGTACATTTTGTACTTTACGCAGGTAGATTGGGGTGTTTTTTGTGGCGTGAACGATTTTTGGTTTGGCGGCGCCAAGCCTGTCGCATCCGGAATGTCGCTGACCCTTCTCCGCGCATGAAAAAGCCCCGCATGCGAGCCAATAGCGGTTTCGCATGCGGGGCGTTGAGCTGCGTGTCTTACAGCGAGGCGACGTACTTGCCGGTGACGTAGCCCTGGGTGTGGCAGCGGCCCAGGGACAGGCCGGGCACGGTCATGGGGTAGTCGGGCGAGCCATAGAAGTTGCCGGCGATGTTGCCGATGGCGAACAGGCCGCCGATGACGGAGCCGTCCTCGCGGGTGACCTGCATGTTCTCGTCAACGTTCACGCCGAGCATGATGGCCGACAGGCCGATGTGACGACGCATGCCGTAGAAGGGCGGGTTCTGCACGGGTACCAGCCACTTGGCGGCCTTGCCGAAGTCCTCGTCGGCACCCTGGGCGCACAGCTCGTTGTAGCGCTCGACCGTGGCAACCAGGTTCTCAGCGTTCACACCGAGCTTCTCGGCGAGCTCCTCGATGGTGTCGGCCTTGTAGGTGGCGATGAGGCCCTCGTACACGCCGACCTTTTCGCCCTCCTCCTCGGGCATGTAGGCCTTGATGGCCTCCTCGTCGTAGAGCTTGCCGGGCCACTCGGCGCAGGTGGTCATGTAGTCGGCGTCGAAGATCTGGTTGTAGTAGCCGCAGTCCTCGGGGCCGTTGAGGAAGTTCGCCATCGTGGCCATCTCGCAGCGCTTCTCGTTGCAGAAGCGGTTGCCGTCGTCCTTCACCGCGAGGAAGGGCATGTCGCACATGGCGCCGGGGCCGCCGTCGAAGTCATGCAGGACGCGCGTGGGGCAGACGTCCTCCATCTTGGCGCCCGCCCACACGGCCATCTTGTGGCCGTCGCCGGTGCGGCCGTGCTGCTTGCGGTAGATGTTGGCCATCTCGGGGGCGTAGTAGCTCATCATGTCGTCGTCGTTCATGAAGTCGCCCGTGGCGAGGATGACGCCCTTGGCGGCGTTGAACTGCACGTGCGTGCCGTCGGCCTTCTCGGCGATGACGCCGGTGACGTTGCCAGACTCGTCCTGAACAAGCTGGCAGGCGGGCGTCTCATAGAAGACCTCGAGGCCCTGGCCCTCGGCCCAGGAGCAGATGTCCTGCATGCCGTTGCCCGTGTTGTAGGGCTTGGGGCCGAAGTCGAAGGCAAAGTAGCTCACGGCGTAGTCGTCGATGTTCTGGATGGCGCTCGTCCACTTGGCGGTGGAGTCGACCATCTGGGCACCGGCCTGCTCGCCGAGGTCCCACAGCCACTTCAGGGCCTCGCCGGAGTTGTTGGCCCACAGCATGACCTGGTCATGGCGCGAGCGGTGCGAGCAGTCCTGGTTGATGAGGGATGCCACGGCGGCCACGCCGGCCGGGTCGGACTCGTCCTTGAGCACGGAGTCGCAGGTGTTGCCCTGGCTGGAGGCGGCGTCCTCCTTCTGGAGCAGGGCGACCTTGACGCCAGCCTGGAAGGCCGAGATGGCGGCGGGCACACCGGCGGCACCGGCGCCGACGACCACGACGTCGTAGTCGTAGGTCTCGGCGATGTCGGTGATGGGGTCGGGCTGGGCGAAGAAAGAAGGCGTGGGCGTGGTGTTGGCGACGCTGGGGCCCTCGGCTGCCAGTGCTGCTGCGGCGTTGCCGGCGACGGCTGCGACGGCGGCCAGGCTTGCGGCGCCCTTAACGGCGGTGCGACGGGTGATGGATGCTGCCATGATGAACCTCCTGTGACGTTGGTTTCCTCTCCGCTCGGGTGGAAGGTGGTCGCGCTGCTTTGCCTTGCGCTTGGTGCGCTTGGTACGCTCGGCATCGCGCTTTGCCTTCTTCCTCGGCGGCTGGCCCCATCCTAGGTCGCGCCGCTGGCCCTTCTCCATAGTCCATCTGTTGGTTTGCGGGTGTGTTGTCGTAACCCAGGGCGTAACCCACTTGTTTTACCTGCGAAAATGAAATAATGTCCTATTGAAAAGTCGGCGGGTACAAACAAGGGGTGATGAGGTTGGGACGTCGCGGTAGCGATGCTGCAGGGGACGGCGAGACCGTGCGCAGCGGTGCACCTGTGTTTGCGGCCCCCACTGTGGCCGACGCGCGCGCCGCCAACGTTGATACCGTCGATCCTTTGTCATCCGACGGGGACCAAGGCCCCCTGTCCCTTCCTCACGTGTGCTGGTTCTTCATGGGTCTGGGCGTCTATCGTGCTTGGATTGAGGTCTGCTTCGTCGGCTCGTTCGTGTCCTATCCCGCCCCGTATGGCATGAGGTCGCTTTTCGATGTTGCCTGCGTCGCGGTGCTTTTCGCTCTCGCCGTTTTGGCCCGCCGTGTGTCGCCGCTGTCAAGCAAGCCGGGGTTCGGTGCGTGCTCGGCCGCCCTCATGGCGATCGCGGCCGCACTGGGGTTCGTCGCCCTGGCGTGCCCCCAATGGGCCGGTGTCCTCAGCCTGCCCTCTTCAGTGATTGGCGGTGCGGGTGTCGCAATAACCATCCTGCTGTGGAGCGAACTGTACGGCTGCCTCAGCCCCATGCGCATCGCGCTGTACTACGCGCTCAGCCAGCTTGTGGGTGCTGCGGTCATCTGGACGCTCAAGGGGTTTGCGACGCCCTGGCTCGCCGCGTGGACGTGTGCTCTGCCGTTCATCTCCCTGGCGATGCTGCGCGGCGCCTTCAAGACATTGCAACCCGAGCAGCTCCCGCATCCTGCCGTGGCTCGTTTCAGCTTTCCCTGGAAGCCGGCGGTGCTCGTGTGCGTGTACGCCTTTGCCTTTGGCCTGCAGGAAGCCAACACCTACGCCATCACCGGCCCGCATTCGGGTTTTGGGCTCATCGCGGCCTCGGCCAGCGTGGTTGTGGGAATCGTCCTGCTTGGGCGGCGCGTCGAGTTCGGCAGCCTCTACTCGATGTGGCTCCCGGCGCTCATGATGGTGTCGCTCGTCTTGAGCCTTGTCGGCGCGGTCGGTGCGTTTTGGACGAGCTTCTTCATGAGCGTGAGCTATGGCGCGGCGGAGATATTTATCATGACGATGGTCGGGTCGCTGTGCCATCGCTACGGGGTGAGCGCCGTCTGGATCTTCGGCATCGAGCGTGGTGTTCGCATGCTTGCGATGATGGCAGGCCGCTTTGTCGAGCCCCTCGCGCACGGCTGGCCCGTTGCGGCAATCGTCGTCGCGGCGGCAGCGGTGGGTACCTGGCTTATCTTTTCGGAGCGCGGCACGTCTGCTAGCTGGGGTATTGTGCTCTACGAGGAGGGCGACGATCTTTACCGCACCGCCGTGCGCAACGCTTGCGGCCGTCGCTGCGCCGAGCTCGGACGTGCCCATGGCCTTACCGAGCGCGAACAAGAGGTGCTGTTCCTCCTTGCCCAGCACAAGACCGCCGGCGACATCGAGCGGGAGCTGTGTGTGGCCCACGGCACGGCCAAGGCCCACATCCGCCACGTGTACAAGAAGCTCGACATCCACGCCCGCGAGGAGCTGTTCGACCTGGTAGAGCAGGGAGACGAGGGCCGATAGGGGAAGTGCCGCTCGTGGGGATTTTGGGCTTCAGATGACTGGGGCTTTTTTATGTGACTATGGTGTGTTGCACGGGATGTTCCCTGCGGTTGCGTAATCGTTGACGCATGACTAGGCGGTTGCTTTCCCTGCTAGACAGCCTATTTTTCAAATGCAAAAAAGGGCGGGCATCCGAGTGGATGCTCGCCCCGATGGTTGGCACGAATTTTTGCGACCGGCGCACAGCTGCGGTGCCCTTGG
Source organism: uncultured Coriobacteriaceae bacterium (assembly GCA_900539345.1). Classification (GTDB taxonomy): domain Bacteria; phylum Actinomycetota; class Coriobacteriia; order Coriobacteriales; family UMGS124; genus UMGS124. The sequence continues at coordinate 43,679 of UQBS01000008.1, forward strand.
CACCCGCACCGCCCGCATTACCTCGCCTTTTGCCTTACAGCGCAGCCAGGATGCGGCCGACGAGCATGCCGTGGGTCATGGCCATGCCGTGGCTGATGCCAGGGCATGGGAGCGGGTAGTCCACCAGGAAGCGGCCGCCTTGCGTGTTGCCCACGGCGTACAGGCCGGGGATGACGTCGTCGTTGGTGTCGAGGACCTCGAAGTCAACGGTGGTCTCGAGGCCGCCCATGCACACGAGCAGCACGGTGTCGGTCAGCTTGTAGCCGTAGAACGGCGGGTTCTCGATGGCGAACATGCGGTCGGCGCGCTTGCCGAAGTCCTCGTCGACACCCTTCTTGGCCAGCTCGTTGTAGCGCTCGATTGTGGCGCAGAACTCCTCCACTGGCACGCCCATCTTCTCGGCGAGCTCCTCGATGGTGTCGGCCTGAACGCCGGCATCGGTCGACATTGCCTCGTCGAACATGGCCTGCGAGATGTAGGCGTTGCGACCGTAGGCGCCGCCGGGCACCTTGTCGTCGTCAACGTACCAGCTCACGTTGCCGTGGCCGCAGTCCATGTACTGCAGCTGGTTGGGCCACTCGGAGTCGAAGACCTGCCAGGCAGTCTTCTTGGGCAGGCGGCTGAGCTGGTTCTGGAAGGGCTGACCACCCACGTCCTCGTTCACGAAGCGGTCGCCGTTAACGTCGGTCAGCAGGAAAGCGTCCATGCCCAGAGGGCCGCCCAGGTGGTGGGTCATCGGGGCAAGGGGGCCGTCCTCCATCTTGGCGCCGATCCACATACCCATGCACTGGCCGTCACCGGTGTTCGTGGGGTCGCCGGCGGCGTCGCGGTTGGGGAAGATGCTGGCGAAGCGCGTGGCCCACGGCACGTAGTAGGACATCATGTCCTTGTTGCCGGCGAAGTCGCCCGTGGCGAGCAGGACGGCCTTGGAGGCGTTGACCTGCGAGTAGTTGCCGTCAACGTCCTGGCAGATGACGCCGGTGACGGGGCCCTCGTTGTTCTCTCGGACGAGCTGGCGGGCCCACGTGGAGAACTTGAAGGTCACGCCTGCCTCGACGCAGATGTTGTAGATGGCCTCTACCCAAGGCGCCATGGTGGGAAGCGTAATCTGGCAGTCGCTGAAGATGGGATAGAAGTCGTCCTCAGTGTGGGAGTTATCGGGCTCGGGCCAGTGCGTCTTGCGTACGGAGAGGTGGCCTTCCTCTGCGTCGTAGGGGTCGCTCTCGTTCTCAACGACGTACTTGCCCTCCATCGGGGCGAGGAACCAGTCGAACGCCTCGCCGGAGTTGTCGGCCCACAGGTTGAGGATGCGCTGGTTGGGACGGTAGCCGCACTCCTTCATGAGCTGGCCCACGGCGGCGTTGCGGTCGATCTTGATGCCCAGGTCCTCCTGGATCTTGCCACCGATGGTGCCGAACTGGTTGGAGCGGCACTGCCAGGTGTCGGCCTTCTCGATGACGACGATGTTCTTGGCGCCGTTCTCAACGGCGGCGCGGCAGGCGCACAGGCCGGAGAGGGCAGAGCCGATGATGACGATGTCGGCGTCGACGGTCTCCTTGATGTCGGCTGCGTCGATGGGTGCGGGGGCCTGCATGAAGGAAGGCGTGTAGGCGGTGCTCTCCTGAGCCTCGTCGGCCAGGGCGCTCGTCACGGTGCCGGCCAGGGCGGCCGTGCTGGCGACGGCGGCCGTACCGGAGATGAACGAACGGCGAGAAAGGTTTGCCATGTGTTGCTCCTTGTTTCGCGTGCGGACAAAAACGTGCGGCCGTTCCTTGCGGCCACACAACGCAACGCATCGTATGTCGACGTGGCATGTAGGCGCATCGTCCAAATGAGTCACTGTTTATTGGCGGCATTTCCTCAGGTAGAATGCAGTGTTTAGGGGCACATCGACAATTTTGGTCAGAGTTTTTTCGGGGGGCAGAGAGCATGGGCGTGCAAGACAAAGCGGCATCAAAGGGCGCTGATGCCAGCTCAGGCTTTTTTGCGTGCTGCGTCGTGAGCCTCGGCCTGTACTGGGCTTGGACGTTTTTCTCGTTCAACCCGCCCATCTCCTCGGCGTTCCCCGTGGCCGCCCTGCATGTCACGTCGATGGTTGGTGCCGCTGTTTCCTTCATTGCTGTGTGCCTGCTGCGCCACCGCATCGCGCCGCTTTGTGCGCGCAAGACCCTCCTGATTGTATGCAGCATGCTGACGGCCGTCACGACACCGCTCTACCTGATGCCTGGGGTTCCTGGGTCCGTCGCCCTCGCGGCGGCGTGCCTGTCGGGCGCGGCCGTGGCCCTCATTGTCTGTGCGCTGGTCGAGGCGTTCGCGCGACTTTCTGTGGGGCAGCTTCTCAGTGGAACGATTCTTGTGTTCCTTATTGCCTATGCGGTTTTGCTATTGCTATCTGGGCTTTCGGTATTCGCGCCGCGCGTGGTGGTCGTGATTCTGGCGAGCTTGCTGCCTGTGGTCTCCGCGCTGCTCGTTATAGCCGGCGGGGCATCGGTGTGCTGTGGTGGTGCGAGCCAGGAAGCGCCTGGTACCGGTATCTCGATTGCGGGCCAAGGGAGCCAGGTGGCGCCTGGTGGTGAAGCCACGGTTGCAGCTGTGGCGAAGACGGGCCAGGGGTCATCGGCCAAAGACGCCGCCCGCGCGGAGTTTGCGGCGCTGCCGTGGCGGACGTTCTGCGTGATTGCTTGCATGTATTTTGCCATTGGCGGCATCCGCGTGTACGTTGAGCATGTGACTGGCGACCTGATGATGAGCCCCGTGTGGCTTGGTGTGGGCATCGTGGTCCTGGCGCTGTCCTTCACCGGCGTGTTCTGTGCGGCCAAAAGGCCCATTGCCTCGCTCGGGGCGCTTTACAAGATAACGCTTCCGCTGGTCGCCGCTGCCTATGCTGTTCTCCTGACGGTGGGGCAGGACCATCCGGAAATCCTGGGCTTCATCGCTCAGATCGCTTGCCTCGTCACTGAGTGCCTGTGCTGGGTGCTCATCGTCGACCGTGCGCGACGGGGCGTTTCGGCCCTGTTGGTCATCGGCGCCGGTCGCTTTGTTGTGCAGCTTGGCATGTCGCTGGGCGAGCTTGCGGGTTTTGTGGGGATGAACAACATGTCGCTGTTTGGCACGCTGGTCATCTTCCTGCTCGTGCTCTCGTTTGTTTTCCTGTTCTCCGAGCGCGAGACGTCGCTGGGTGCAAAGGGGCAGGCAGATGAAGCGGCCGGGCTTGAGCCGGGCGCTGCTGCGGGTGGTGGCTCGGAAGGTCTGCCGCCCGATGCCGCTGCGGCGGAGGCCTCCCAGCCCGTGGTCCCCGCCAACCCGCTGTATCCGCCCGAGTGGAACTTGACCGAGCGCGAGGACGAAATCCTGGGTCTGTGGGTAACGAGCCACGGCCTGCGCTCGATAGGCGAGACGCTCGGTCTTTCGGAGTCCACCGTCAAGACGCACGTGCGCCACATCTACGAGAAGTGCGGCGTCCACAGCCGCGCCGAACTCATCGCCCTGCTCGACCGCGTGCGGCAGGGGCAGAGGGCTTGGGATTCGCGCTCATGTCCGGGCACTTGGGATATCGTCCGCCAAAACGTGCCTTGACCATCTCGGCCAGATGGCCCTGGCCCATGTCATACAGGTTTTCTTCGGTCACCCAGCCGTAGCGCACATACTTGTCCGCAAGCTCCGCGCAGTACGAACAGTCATGGCACTTGCGGTTGCAGGTTGAAAGTCTTTTGAAGTAACCGCTGGTATCGAGGGACTTGTTGTCGATATAGGCGCTTTTCTCCACGTTGTAGAACCCGATGCTCGAGCACATCAAGTCAAGCAGGTTGCCGTCATACGTTTCCTCAAAGTAGGCGGTGCAACTGCGCAAGACCTTGCTGGCGAGCATGTCTCGCCCCACGATTTTGAAAAAGCGTGCAGCTCCGGCCTTGGCGTAGAGCCCGAGTTCCTCCGGGCGCACCCAGTTCGATCGGAAAATCTCGCCGCGGTCTTTCTCGATGCGCTCACCGCAGGCAAATGAGAACGACTGACCTTCAGGGCGAGATTCCTGCGAGCGATGCGAGATCAGGTTCATATGGAACGTGCGATAGGGGCACTTGTACAGACAGCCCTCATTCACCATGAGCTTGATTTCCAAACCGCAACGGCGAGAGATGGCTGCCAGAAGCTTGAGGTCGCGATTGATGCTCGTTGCTGGAGTGAACGTCGTCGCTCCGGCGTCTGCGAAAGCCTGCGCGCGTGAGACGCAGTCAATTTCCGAGAGCACAGAGGCCGATATCTCGATATGGGGGCATGCGGCGCGGACCTGCTCGATGTGAAATGGGTTGGCGAGCGTGATGGCTTCAACACCATGGTCTTCGTGCATGCGGCGCACGAATTCTACCAGGCGTTTCACGACATCCTCGTCATACCACGAGCTTCCGCCGCACGTGGCGTTCACCGTCATGTCCACTCCGACACCGGCCGCATGGATGCGGTCGGCAATGCGCACGAACTCGTCTTCGGTCATACGGTCGCTGCCGCCGGCCCTGCCCGACCCCGCTATTTCTTGGGGGATGTTGAGGTACACCTCGCGAACGCGGTTGTCACCGCGCGCATTCAGGACGAGTTGGGCATCCAAGACGGAGATGTCGCCGTTGTAAGGGAAGGAGAATTCGAGTCCGGCCATGGCTTCTGCTCCAGTTAGATGACGGTTTTTGCTTCGTCTGCGCTCGATGCGCGACATGCCTCGACAAGGGCGGCAAGAGAAGTGCGGGCAACTTCGGCGATACCAGACGGGTTTCGGCGGGCGGGGAGCTTTCCATTGGAAACCATGGCGTTCACGCGGTATACGCTCACGCCAAGTGCCTCGGCTGCTTCTTCTGTTGAAGCGAAGCCCGCGGAATCATCGGCTACCTCGGTGCCGATATGTGCCACACCACTGGTAATGGGCGGAGCCCACTCTAGGCGTTCTTTGGCCTCGGCCAGCGTGGGACGCGTGAACGGCTCAATGCGAGGATAGTGGGCCTCGAAGACATCGGGAGCGATTTGCAGCACATAGCCGCCCGGGACTGCGACGCCGTTGATGAGGACATCCCATCGGGGCTTGCCGGTTGCCTCATCGGTCTTTTCCACCCAGCTGCGTTCTTGATGCGACATGGGGTCTCCCTTTGCTAATCAGAAGGCCCGGCGGCCCATTTCGAGACCGCCGGGCAGAACAGTTTCAAACAGTTGCGCACGATGTCGGGTGCCCGAATCCACAACTGCTCATGAGAGCTGTGCGGCCGTTATGCGCGGCCCGTTACTCCCAGGAGTCGAGATGCGCTGCCTCGCGGCCTGCGATGCGTCCCACGCACCAGTTCTCGCTTCCGTTGCCGCCGGTCACGGCGTAGGTGTGGCCATTCATGTTGCCGAAGGAGCCGGCAGAGTACAGGCGCGGGATGGGGTTGCCGTCAGGGTTCAGCACCTGGGCCTTGCCGTTGCGGCGTGCGCCGCCAATGGTGTTGCAGATGCCCGGGTACAGGGGCAGCGCGTAGAACGGGGGAGTTTCGACCTTCGCCATGCCGGAGCGGCCGAAGTCCTCGTCCTCGCCCTTGTCGCACAGCTCGTTCCAGCGGTCGATGGATGCCTTGAGACGGTCGATCTCCATGTAGTCGGGGTCCCAGGCGTGCAGGGCTTCCACAAGCTCCTCGAGGGTGTCGCCCGTCTTGATCCAACCGCGCTCAAGCTCCCACTGATTGTCTACCGACCAACCGGCCCAGCCGCCGAGCTCAGGGTCGAGGCCGGGGGTGGTGTAGCCGATGCCCGTGCCGCCGGCTTCCTGGCTGGCTCCGCCGACCATGCCGCCCAGCGTGCCGCCCTTGAAGGCCGTGTCGTCGAAGATATACCAGGAGGGGACACGGTCAAAGTCGCAAATCTCCTCGTCGAAGTTGGCGTAGGGCTTCCAGCCGCCGTGCGGCATGAAGGTCTCCTCGTTGATGAAGCGGTCGCCGCGTCGGCTCACCTCGATGTAGTTGTCTGTGGGGATGGAGCAGCTCACGCCGCCGGGCACGATTTCGGGGTCATCGAACCAGCAGTTGACGCCGCCGCAGACCTGCTGCATGTGCCACAGGTCGGCGCCGACCTTCTGCGCCATGCCGATGCCGTCGCCGGTGTTGTACTTCCAGCCGTAGAAGCCCTTCATGGGATAGCACTTGAGGTACTTGGCCTGCAGGTCGTAGTTGAACTCAAAGCCGCCCGTGCACAGGCACACGCCCTTGCGAGCCTTCACGGCCTTGGGGGTCTCGTCTTCCCCGATAAGGGTGTAGCAGCCCAGGATCTCCTTGGTGATGGGGTCCTGGATGAGCTCCTCGTCATGGCAGTCGAACAGGATCTCGATGCCGCGGTCCTTGATGTGCTGGTCGAGCACCTCGAACGTTGCCACTCCCCAGCCCGAGCCCTGACCCACGTACATCTGGTCGAAGCCAGTGAAGATCTCGTACTCGGCACGGGGGCTGTCGCCTAGGGTGTAGGCGATGCCGTACTTGTCAGCGTAGTCGGCGTTCTGCACGGCCTCCTCGGCCCATGCCTGGCACACGTCCATGGGGGTCTGGCCGTGGAACGCCTCGAAGGCGAACTGCGCGGCTGCGTCAGCATCGTGAGGGCAGGTCCACTGGCCCATGTTGATGGACGAGCTTCCGCCGCCACGGAAGGGAGACTTCTCGAGGAACATGACCTCGGCGCCCTCGTCATAGGCAATGAGGCCGGCCCACTGGCCTGCGCCACCGTAGCCGATTACCAGAACGTCGGTCTCATAATCCCAGGATGCGGGCAGCCAAGGCTTGTTGGGGTCCGAGGCGCTATCAGCATGTGCAGAGGTGGCTGCCATCCCCGTTGCAACCACTGCTCCCGCCGCGCTCGCTACAAAGCCCCTACGCGAGATGCCACTCGTTTCTTCCATGCGATCCTCCTTGTGCGTCTAACGTTTCCGCCCTTGCGGGCGCTGACGGGATACTATGGTGGCTATTCGCGCCTCAGATGGCATCTCACGGGCTTGATGATATGCAAACATGCTGGTAGATGCATGTATATGCAATGCAATCATCGGGGTCGTATGAGTCGATTGTCGACGGGTGAGGTTGCATTTCAAGACTCGGACGCCCTGCTGGCTTTCGTTTTTGCATGCTCCACTTAGACGCAACGGCCTGTTTGAGCGCGTGAAAATGTGCATAATGGCAGTTGGGATAAAAGTGAGTCTGCGACACGGGGATTGCAGGTTCGTACCGTTTGGTGGGACGTTTATCGGTGAGGTGCCATGGGGACGTTGACTGACAAGATTCGTGGCGCACGCGGTGCACTGCTTGGCGCGGTGGGGGTGGCATTTGCTCAGAGTTGGCTGCCGCTTGTTGGGCTCATCGCAGACGGTTATCGAGCCGGCCTTGATCTTGGGGTATTCGTTGGACCCATGTGGTTTGGCACGGCCGTTGGTTCGCTCGTGGCGTATGGGGGATGGTTCCTCACGGGTAAATATGCCGGTCGGCAAGGAGGCAGGCGTGCTTCTCTTGAATGCCGCGCGGGCCTGGCACTTGCCTGTACGCTCGTTGGTTGTATGGGACTCGCAGCCACGCGTGGTGCGGGGTCGTGGGATGGTCCTTTTACATTAGCCTGGCAAGCGGTGGTTTTTGCCGCGAGCCTTGTCACCGCGTTTGGCGGAGGGGCGCTTACCTGTGTTTGGGTGGGAGGGCGCCACTCAGAGCGGGTTTCTGAGAAAGACGCCCCTTCAAGCTCGGCTGATGTGGTGCTCGGCGGGCTTGCGTTCTCGCTTGTGCTTACAGTTCAGTGCGCTCTTGCGGCATGGCTCGGGTCTAACATATGGGCACCCTGCATCACAGGGGTGTTTGCGGTCATATCGTTCGTGCTGCTGGTTGCCGGCGGGTCGGGTGCCGAGTGCGTGACGACGTCGGCGGATGGCGGCAATGAGCTTTCGATTCGGAAGGCTGGGCGTCCTTTATTGGCGGGCGTGTTGCTGGGCTTTACCGTATCGCTCATGACCGGTCAGTTCTTGGGGTGCGGAAACGGTACAGCTGACCCAAACACCTGGATGTTTGGACTGCTTGGCGTTGTGTTCGGGGCCATTGCGCAAATCGCAGTGCACAGGCTGCGTGGCGCGTGGGACCCATTTGTAACCTGTTGGGTCGTCGCGGCCTTGTTTGTTGTCGCCTTCTATCCCATGAACGCCGGGAGTGATTTCTCCCTCAAGTTTGCTCTCGCGGTCACGACGCTCGCCTTGTGGTCGGCGGTTGCGGTTCTGCCGTCTACGTTGTCGGCTTTTGCGTTGAGGGATGGGTGTCGTCCTGCTGTTTGCTGCCTGGCGTTTGTGGTTGGATTGATCGCTGCCGGCACTCTGGGTGGTCCGCTGGGATATTTGGTGGCTGGATCTGCCTTCGAGGGCTCTTTCGTGCTCGTTTCCGGCGTCTCTTCCATGATCGCGGGATTCGTTTCGCTTACGCTCGTGTTGAATCGTCCGTTGCGTTTTCGCCACGATGGGGCTGATAGGGCATCGGATATGGAAGAGGGCGCTGCGGGCGATGCCGTTGTTTCGGCTGATGATGTGCCCGATGAAATAGATGCCCTGGCCAGCAACTGTGCTCTCGTTGCGGATGCGTGCGGCCTGACTCCGCGCGAACGTGATGTGCTTGCCGTGCTTGCGCACGGCTATGACGTTGCCCGTGTTCAAGAAGAGCTCTGCATTTCCGAGGGGACTGCGCTTACTCACAAGCGGCACATTTACCAGAAGCTCGACGTACATACCCGTGCCGAACTTCTCGACCGCGTGCGTCAGGGGTAGAGGGCTTGGCCTTGCGCCTCGCTCGCTGAAGAAGACCATAGCCGAGCTGCCAACACACCATGTCGCATCAAACGCAGGCTCTTTGCCGTAACCAGGCATGTCACGTAAAAGAGGTGACAAGGGTTTTGGCTGGTGATAGGCGTTTGGCCCGCTGTTCCGCTTGGGAGACAATGACAGCCGCAGCCCCTCCTGCGTCGGCGTCAAAAGTGGGCCCAGGAGGGGTCGTCGGGCGACTTGCCCATTGTCCCTCAGGGTCCCGATGGCAGCAAATCGAGTTTCGGAGTAGTCCCGGGGTCCCTTTCGATGTTAGGGCATGCGGCGCGAATCCGCTCGATATGAAAGGGGTTGGCGAGCGTGACCGCCTCGACACCATGGTCTTCGTTCATGCGGCGCACGAAAGTTGCCAGTCGCTCGACATGCTCTCTGTCATACCAGGAACTGCCCCCACAGGTTGCGTTCATGGTCATATCGACTCTGACCGCCGCAAGCATGGATGGTCTTGGCGATGCGCACGAATTCGTCTTCGGTCATGCGGTCGTTTCCGCCGGCTCTGCCCGATCCTGCGATTTCCTGGGGGACGTTGAGGTACACCTCTCGTACGCGGTTGCCCGCTTGTCCGTTGAGGGCAAGCTGGGCGTCCAGGACCGATGGGTCGCCGTTGTAAGGGAAGGAGAACTCGAGCCCGGCCATTTTTGCTCCTGATTAGATAGAGGTGACGGGGGCACCTTCGTCAGATGGGTGAAAGTCGTTGACAAGCGCGGCAAGCGGGGTGCATGCAATCTCGATGGTGCCCGATGCGTTGCGGCGAGCGGCGAGCTTGCCATTGGCGACCATGGCGTTCACGCGATACACGCTTATGCCAAGCATTTCGGCGGCCTCTGCGGCCGTAGTAAAACCCGCGTCGTCGTTGGTCACCTCGACGGCAATGCGGGCCACGCCGAAGGTGATGGGGGGCGCCCACTCGAGACGTTCTTTGGCCTGGTCAAGCGTGGGCCGGGTGAAGGGCTCAATGCGAGGATAGTGGGCCTCAAAGACGTCTGGGGCCAATTGCAGCACGTAGCCGCCCGGAACTGCGGTTCCGTTGATGAGAATGTCCCATCGGGGCATTCCCGTGGTCTCATCGACGCTTTCAATCCAGCTGCGCACTTGATGCGACATGGGACCTCCCTTTGCCATGGAAAAGGCCCGGCGGCTCCCGTTGGGAAAGCCGCCGGGCAAAGCGGTTTCACGCAGATGCGTGCAGTGCGGAACATCGAATTTCGCGGGTGGTGACACCGGCAGCGTGCCTGTCGTTACTCCCAGGAATCGAGGTGAGATGCCTCGCGGCCGGCGATGCGGCCTACGCACCAGTTCTCCGACAGGTTCCCTCCGGTGATGGCATAGGTGTGGCCTGCCATGTTGCCGAACGATCCGGCGGAGTATAGGCGTCCGATGGGCGTGCCGTCGGGGTCGAGCACCTGCGCCTTCTCGTTGCGGCGTGCCCCGCCGATGGTGTTGCAGACACCGGGGTACAGCGCGATGGCATAGAAGGGCCCCGTCTCAATCGGGGCGAGCTCGGCGCGTCCGAAATCCTCGTCCGTGCCCTTCTCGCACAGTTCGTTCCAGCGGTCGATGGAAGCCTGCAGCTTGTCAAGCTCCATGTAGTCGGGGTCCCAGGCGTGAATCGCCTCAACGAGCTCTTCCAACGTTTCGCCGGTCTTGACCCAGCCGCGTTCCAGCTCCCACTGGTTGTCAACTGACCATCCAGCCCAGCCGCCTAGCTCGGGGTCTAGCCCCGGCGTGGTGTATCCGATGCCGGTGCCGCCTGCCTCCTTGCTGGCACCGCCAACCGCCGCGCCCAGGCTACCGGCCTTGAAGGCGGTGTCATCGAAGATGAGCCATGAGGGGATGCGGTCAAAGTCGCAGATCTCCTCGTCAAAGTTTGCATAGGGCTTCCAGCCGCCGTGCGGCATAAAGGTGTCCTCATTTTGCCAACGGTCCCCGCGGCGGCTCACCTTGATGAAGTTGGGTGCGGGCACGGCAACGGACACGCCGCCGGGGACGATGTCGGGGTCGTCAAACCAGGCATTTTCGCCTCCGCATACCTGCTGCATGTGCCATAGGTCGGCTCCGACCTTCTGTGCCATGCCAATGCCGTCGCCCGTGTTGTACTTCCAGCCGTAGAAGCCCTTCATGGGATAGCACTTGAGGTACTTTGCCTGCAGGTCGTAGTTGAACTCAAAGCCGCCCGTGCACAGGCACACGCCCTTGCGAGCCTTCACGGCCTTGGGGGTCTCGTCTTCCCCGATAAGGGTGTAGCAGCCCAGGATCTCCTTGGTGATGGGGTCCTGGATGAGCTCCTCGTCATGGCAGTCGAACAGGATCTCGATGCCGCGGTCCTTGACGTGCTGGTCGAGCACCTCGAACGTGGCCACGCCCCAACCGCTGCCCCAGCCGATGTACATCTGGTCAAAGCCGCTAAAAAAGTCATATTCGGCCGTTGGGGTGTCACCGAGCGTGTAGGCAATGCCGTACTGATCGGCATAGTCGGGGTTCTTGACGGCCTCCTCGGCCCAGGCCTGGCAGACCTCGATCGGCGTCTGGCCGTGGAAGGCCTCGAAGGCATACTGGGCGGCGGCGTCGGCGTCATGCGGCGCGGTCCATCCTCCCATGCAGATCGAGGAGTTCCCGCCCCCGCGGAACGGCGACTTCTCAAGGAACAGTACCTCTGCGTTGCCCTCGTCATGAGCAATGAGGCCTGCCCACATGCCCGCTCCGCCGTAACCGATGACCAGAACGTCGGTCTCATAATCCCAGGATGCGGGCAGCCAAGGCTTGTTGCTGTTGGCCGCCTCGTCGGCATGTGCCGTGGTTGCGGCGATTCCTGTGGCGGCGACTCCTGCTGCGCCTGCCACGAAACCCCTGCGCGAGATGCCGGTTGTGCCTTCCATGCTTTCCTCCTTGTGTGTCTAGCACTTTCGCCCCGGGGGGCGCTGTCGGTTCATCATGGTGGCCGATTGTCTTTCCGAGGGCATCTCATGAGTTTGATGATGTATAGAGGAGCTGGTAGAATGCCTCTTATTGAGAACAATCCTCGGATTCATATGAGATGATTGCGAGATGCTTGGCGTTTTGTTTGAGGTTCGGCCGCGCCGCCGATGCGAGTTTTGAATCATGCAATCGACCCTGCCCGAGTAAAAAGCACAGGGAAGAGTGCATAATGGCACAGGAATACGGTGGCTTGCGGTGGGGGTGCGCTGTCCGTGTTGGTCGAAGCGATGATTATCGGCGAGGTGCCATGGGGACGCTGGTCAACAGAGTTCATGCTGCAAGCGCAGTGCTGCTCGGCGCGGCGGGAATAGCGCTGGCGCAGAGCTGGCTGCCGCTTATTGGTTTGGTTGCGGACGGTTATCGGGGAGGCGACGACCTTGGGACGTTTGCCGGGCCCATGTGGTTCGGCACGGCGGCCGGCTTGCTTGGGGCATATGCGGGATGGTTTGTCTTGGTTGGCCGTGCCGGGAGGTCATGCGAGAAGCGGGAGGCCTCACATGAGCGCCCCGCAGGCTTGGCGCTCGCCTGCGTGCTCGTTGGTTGCATGGCGCTTGCCGCCACGCGCGGCGCGGGAACGTGGACGGGTCCGCTCACGTTTGTCTGGCAGGTCGCCGTGTTTGCCGGGAGCTTCATTACTGCGTTCGGCGGAGGGGCGCTTACGTGTGTCTGGGTCGGCCGATGCCATGCGGTAGGGGGTGTTCCCATAGCAATGTCAAGGACCCCTTCGAATAAAAGAGGGCGACCTTTGCATGATCCGATGGACGGGCCGAGGCCATGCGGCAGCCACCCCGCCGCACCTCGCCGCGGGGCCATCGTTCCGCCGCGCTGTTCTCATGCCCGCCCTACCTGGGCTCGTAGGGCCTCACGTCGCGCATGACCGCGTAGATCACCTTCAACCTCTTGCGGGCCGTCGCCTTCAGCGCCGCGGTGTGCCTCATGCCCCTCGACCGGCAGGCCCTGTAGTACCTCCCGAACTCGTTGTCGGACCTGACCAGGGAGAGGCACGTGAAGATGAGCAGGTTCTTGAGGCAGCGGTTGCCCTCGGGCGAGGGGGACGTCGAGTTTATCGTCGCGCCCGACCGGGTGTCGCGCGGCGTCAGCCCGCAGTAGCTCGCGAGCTTGTCGTTGCCGGCGAACGCGCCGACCTGCACGGCCGCGACGAGCTGGGCGGCAGTGGAGCGCCCGACGCCCGGCACGGTGAGGAGGCACCGGTAGGTCTCGTCGCCCTCGACCTCCTTCGCCACCAGGTCGGAGAGCTCGTCGACGTCGGCCTCGATCGCGCGGAGCCTCCTGGCCGGCATCGGTATGGTGCGCGCCTCGCTGCGCACCTGCTCCTCGGTGGGCCTCGTCGCCCGCGACAGGCTCTCCCAGAGCCCGGCGAGCTCCTCCTCGCCGGCGCCCCTCGCGACCCTCGCGAGCCTGCCCTTGCCCGCGTCGAGCACCTGCCAGGGGCCGCCCAGCCTCTCCAGCACGTCGAGCTGCCAGGGGCGGGAGAAGTCGACCAGCCTTTCGAAGGCCGCGTTGGACTCCACGAGCGCCGCCCTTATGCGGTTCTTCACCTGTGTGGACTGTTTCACCGAGAAGGCCAGCTGCGACCTCAGGCGCCTTGCCCCCTCAAGGCCGTCGTCCTCCCTCGGCACCGGCAGCAGCGACTGCGGCATGCCGGCCGCGGCGGCCGCGATCACCTCGGCGTCCTTGGCGTCGTTCTTGGCGACCCCGGGGAAGAGCTCGCGCGCCTTCTTCTCCCTCTTGCCCGTGATGTAGGCGACGTCGCACCCGGCGGCCAGGGCGCGCCTCACCACGACCGTGCCGATGTTGCGGCGCTGGTCGACGACCACCAGGCACGCCCCCGGCTCGCACCCGGCGGTCTCGAGGGCCCGCGCGACGAAGGCGTCGACGGCGGCCTCGTCGTTGTCGACCCTGAGGGCGAGGACCCTGCGCCCCGAGCCGGTCCTGGCGTGGGCCGCATGGAAGCGCTTGCCGACGTCGAAGCCGACGAAGAGCCTGTAGCGGGGGTACTCGGTCCCTGCCTCGAGGCAGGCCTGCGGGGTCATGAACATGGTGGTATCCTTCCAAGCGTGTCCGCAAACGCACCCGGCCGAGACGCCCGCCCAGCAACACCCACATCACCAGCCGCGGCGGGTCTGGAAGCTTCGCCCGGCATGTTCCCATCGGTCGTCTTAGGCGGACATGCCGCCCGCGCCGGCAACACCCCCGAGGCCTTCGGAAGAGGCAGGGCAAAAGGGCCGTGCGCGGGCGGCCGGTCGGGTCGCCCAAAGGGCCTCCCAAACATACATCTCTTCGTCAAGAAATGAATAGGGACAGGCCCTCAGGAGCCTGTCCCAACTGTAATGGGGCGCAAGAAGGTGCCCTGTCGAGTATTGGGGACACGGTGATTGGCGGACTCGCGTTTTCATTTGTGCTCACGGCTCAATGCACGCTTTCGGCCTTTTTGGGTTCGAGTGTGTGGACGCCGTGCGTTACGGGCGTGTTCTCGGTGGCTTCATATATGATGCTGTCTACGACGCCGGGCATTGATTGCGCGGGAGAGCAAGCGCCTGCCGTCCGAATTGTTTGGCGCCCCCTTCTCGCGGGCGCATTGCTGGGTTTTACCGTGATGCTCATGCTGGGTCAATTTTTAGGTTGCGGGCATGGCAAGGCTAACCCCAACACCTGGATGTTCGGGTTTTTCGGCGTTGCCTTTGCAGCCATTGCCCAGATTGCGGTGCGAAGACTGCGCGGTACCTGGGATCCCTTCGTGGCTTGCTGGCCCGTCGCATCCCTGATCGTTGTCGCCTTTTATCCTATGAATGCGGGAAGCGATTTTTCGCTCAAGTTCGCCGTTGCGGTTACGACGTTTGCATTGTGGTCGGCAGCGGCGGTCCTTCCGTCCACATTGTCCGCTTTCGCCCTTAAGGACGGGTCTCGTCCAGCCGCATGTTGCCTGGCATTCTCAATCGGACTTGTCGCGGCCGGCGCCGCGGGCGGACCTTTGGGTTATTTCGCGGCCATGACGTCTTTTGAAGACAAATTCGTGCTCGTTTCGGCGGTATGCTCCATGGTTTTGGGATTCGTGGCGCTTACGCTCGTGCTTAACCGCCCCCTGCGTTTCAGCCGCGACGAGGTCGAAGCGGCGCCTGATGCCCCGGGTGCCTTCTTGGGCAAAACCGAAGCGCCGGCTACGCAGGTGCTCGATGGGAGCGATGGCCTGGCCCATGCATGCACTCTCATAGCGAGCGAATGCGGGCTTACTCCGCGCGAGTGCGATGTGTTCGCCGTGCTCGCCCGGGGTTACGATGTTGCGCGTGTGCAGGAGGAACTCAGCATTTCCGAGGGAACGGCATTGACGCACAAGCGCCATATTTATCAAAAACTTGGCGTTCATACCCGTGCCGAACTGCTTGATCGGGTGAGGGAGAAATGATGGCCGTTGAGTCTCGCCCATGCGTCGAGCAGGCCAAAAAGCAGGCTATACCGCCCCCCCGCCCGCCTGCTTCTCGTCGGGCAGCTCCATGAACTCGCGCTGGGAGTGCACGCCGCACTTGGTGTAGATGCTGAGGGCGTGGGTATTGCTGGCGATACGCGGATGACCCTATTTTCTTCCTTCTGCCAGGTCGATGAGCTCGGCCTTGCTGTGGATGTCGAGCTTGCGATAGATGCCTTTGGCGTAGTATCGGGCGGTGTTTAAGGACACGCCAAGGCGCTCTCCCACTTGGGGCAAGGTGTATCCGCGTAGCAACAGGTTGACGACTTGTTGCTCGCGAGCTGAAAGGTCGTAGGGGTCAAGCCATGAAAGGTCGCTATCAGTGCCACTGGTTGCCACGCCGTCGCTTCCGCAGCTCGCTAATTCCGCTGGCATGTCGGTTGAAGCCGCATCCCCGCCAGTGTCCCTGCTGCTGGATTTCCCTCCCCAAATCTTCCTGCCCAAAAGCATGACCGTGTACACGATGAGTACGGCTGCCATGGCGAAACTGAGCGCGACCGCTACGGCATCATCGGCTCTGTCAAGGTGGATTCCGAGAAGAGTCAGAATGTTTGAAATAATGTCGGTTCGCATGTACAGCGTTGTTCCCACGCCAAAGGCGATAAGACGCGGCAGATGCTGTCGATAACAGGTGCCTGCCACGAAAACCCAGGCAAACAGCATGATGCAGTCTTGAGTTGCCTGCATGAAGCTCAACGATGCGATGGGATTTACAAAGGAAAAAGACGAGAAGCCAAGCAAGCCAAAGAAAACCGTGCATGAATAAAGCGGCCAGAGTTGGTCGGGGTCATCTCGGCGAAGAGCGAATACCCAAGTACAGAAAACACAGGCAAGGACGAGGAACGCGAGTACTCGGAAGGCGTTGACAGCGTAGGTGGACGTGCCGCCGCTCATCGGAGCAACCAGAAGATCACTTATGGAGCAGACGACGCAGCAAGCGAGCAACATTATTGCCGGGCCCCAATCGATGTTGCGAAGGGCATCCTTTTGTCTGTACGCGCGCGGTATGGTGCTGTCGGCGTTCATGTTGGTATGCGTGACTATGGTATCCGCGGGTCGGGGTGCGACACAGAGCAGCAGCCCGGCCAGGAGCGGTGAGATGATGGTAACAAGGTCGCTCAGAGCCGCCCCTGACCCTTGCAGGCCAAAAGAGACAGCGCCGTATAACACAAAAGCAAGAGACACGTAAACAGCAGTCTTGCGAGGTTCGAGGTCGCATGTGTAGGCGCCCCATCCCATTATGAGCACGGCAGAGCATGCACCATGAAAGAGACGGGCTCCAGTAAAAAGCGCGGAGGTTGGGTCGGCGCACGCCAAACACATTGCTGCCCCGGTTGTCATTCCAAGAGTTGCGCAGGCAATGCCTGCCAGTTGTGTTTTGCGCGAGATTGCCCAACGTGCGGAAACAAGCATTATGGCAAGAATGCCAAGGAGCTGTGCCAGGCGCGAGATGGAAAAGGCCTCGGGCGTGTAGTCGATGTAGGAACTGCCGAACACCGACCATGCCGAGACGCGGAACGCGCAGATTCCCAGTATCGGCATTATGGAAAAGCCACCTAACATGCCGGTGCCCTGTGTGCTTGCCTGCCGTTTCACTTCCCGTCCCCCTTTGTCAGAACGTCATGGTAGCACAGGCCAGGAAATGAGGAGGCGACTGTATTTCCCAGCTATTCCCCATTTGATGTGGGGGCACCAAAACCTAATCGGACAAGTGACTACATCGAAGATGTGGGCATGCTCATGGTCCTTGAATTAGGCTGCAAGCCAGTTGCAGGTTGGCGGGCAGCTTATTGGGGACTGCCCTGCGCCTGCTGGAGAAGGAGGCATTATATGAATGCACGTGTGACGAGGCGCGGCTTTGTTGCGGGCGGCGCTGCGGTTGCTGGCGGACTGGTAGCACTTTCCAGCGTAGCGGGTACCACGAATGCGCCTGTGCAGGCCAGGGCCGAGGAGGCTGCTGAGGGCCTGATTGCTCCGGCGCAGATGAACGCTCAAGATTATGCTGCGGCGGGAGAGGGATGGCGTTCCAACACTACTGATTTCGCCACGCTGTTTTCTCCTTGGCAGTTTGGCGGTCTCGAGATTAAGAATCGCATCGTGAAGTCGGCCGCAGGCTCCGATACGGGCAAGAACAACGAAGAATGTGTGGCCTATTATCGTGCCTTTGCCCATGGCGGCGTGGACATGGTGTGGGTCGAGGACTTTGTGGACAAGTATGAGCACTTCCCCATGACGCGCGGTGTGCCCATGGATACTGCCCCGCTGAAGGAACTTGCCGATGCGATTTACGAAGAGGGAGGTCACATCGGTTATCAAATCTCCTGCATGGGTATTCCGTTTAGCGGCACGCAGCAGGCAGCCTCGGGCTCGTTTGCCTCGGCCGTGGCCGGTGATATGACGGTCGATGAGATTCATACCCTCCAGCAAGATTCGGCCAACTTTGCCAAGCAGCTTCAGGACCTTGGTTGGGATGCTGTTGAGATCAACGCTGCGGGCAACAACATTGGCCAGTCGTTCTTCTCGCGCATGCGCAACAAGCGCGATGACGAGTATGGTCCCCAGAGCTTTGAGAATCGTGCCCGCTTTGTATGCGAGATGATTCAGAGCATCAAGGAGGCCTGTGGGCAGGACTTTCCCGTGCAGGTGCTCATCAACGGTATCGAGGAGAACGACACCAACCTGGGCGACTCCACGCTCATGACCACGGTGGAGGAGAACCTCGAAATTGCCAAGTGCCTCGAGGCTGCTGGTGCCAATTCCTTGCATGTGCGCCTGGGGCCGCTCGGTATGCATGTGTGCCAGTTTGCTAGCGACCTTTATTTCACGGGGTACGGCATTGATGGCACTACGGCCTATGGTACGCAGTTTGACTTCAAGCGCCACTGGCAGGGCAAGCTGCTTGCTGAGCATGGCGGTGCTGGCATGATGCTCGGCGTTGCCCGCGAGTTTAAGACGGCCGTTTCTATTCCTGTGGGTGCCGTCACGTACATGGATCCGGCTCATGCGCCTGATTACTTTGAGAACGCGCTTGTAGAGGGCATGGCTGACTTCTATCTCATGACGCGTCCTCTTACTGTTGACCCAGACTACGTCAACAAGCTGCACGATGGAAAGATCGACGAGATTGCGCCGTGCACGCGCTGCATGCACTGCCATTTTGATTACGACACCGAGGGCAACATTTACGAGCATTGCCGCGTAAACGCTTGCACGCAGCGTGCTTACCGCGATGCTATGCCCGAGGGCTTTGACCTGCCCGAGTTCGCAGGCGGTCCCAAGAACGTGCTCGTCGTGGGCGGCGGCCCTGCCGGCATGGAGGCCGCGCGCGTGGCGGCCCTGCGCGGTCATAGCGTCACGCTGGCCGAAAAGTCGGGTATGCTCGGCGGTCTTTTGACGTTTGCATCTGCGGTGAAGGGCCCGCACGAGAATCTCGACGATCTCAACGCCTACCTGCAGAAACAGCTTGAGCTTGCCGGCGTGACGGTGGAGCTCAACTGCGAGGTCACGGCCGATGTCGTGGCGCAGAAGGCTCCCGACGCACTTGTCGTGGCTGCTGGTGGCGTGCGCGATAAGCTTGCCGTGGAGGGCAGCGACTCCACGCCTGTTGTCGCGCTCGATCAGTTCATGTTTGCTGGTCTGGAGGGCAAGAACGTCACAATCGTAGGTAGCAATGCCCAGGCCATTGACGCCGCGCTTTGGCTCCAGGCTCATGGCACCAATGTCACCATGGTAACGCCCGATCCGCTGGCCGCTGTGGACAAGGGCCAGTCCAACTGGGTCAAGACGTTCGTTATGCCCATGTTGTATGCTCGCGGCATGCGCGTGTGGCCCAACGCCGCAGTGACTGCCATCGGCGATGGCACTGTGACTATCGCAGGTGACGCGGGATGCGATATTACAATTGCCTGCGATGCCGTTGTTGAGGGCATGGATATGCTTTCCAACACCAGTCTGGCCGATGAGACAAACGTGGCCGAAACGTACGTGATTGGTGATGCTGACAAGCCCTTCAATATCGCCGAAGCCATCACTGCTGGCAACCTGTGCGGTCGAAAGCTGTAGGCTGAGTGTCGGCTTTCGTCTTGAGTTGATGCAAAACAACGGTGAATAGCTAAGAGCTGCTGACGGCTCGCCCGGTTTTTAAAACTGGGCGAGCCGTCTCCTTGCTGCCACTTCATTTCTGTGTGTGGCAGTGCGCTCTTTTCTTGCAAAGTGCGGAATTTAGAGCAGGCTGCCCTGCCCCCGTTGACCCTGCGGTATGTGTGTATGGAGGAATTTGCGACTCTACCCTTCCTCGATAATCCACTCCCCAATTGTTTGCGTCTTCTCGGAGAAGTTGACGCCGACCTTGTAGAGTTTGCGGCCATCGGCGGCGTAGGGAAGCAGATAGCCTCTCTCGCCAATCTGTGCGAGGGCCTCCTGGGCGGACTTCTCGTACTTGAACTCCACGACATAGATGGCATCGGGGGCTTTGACCACGGCGTCCACGCGGCCTGTCGCCGTCTTCACCTCGGTCTCGATTTGGGCTCCGAGTAGGGTGAATATGAGCCAAAACGTCGTCTGGAAGCCACGCTCGCTGTGCGACCCCAGATGATAGGGCATCCCCGCCATGAACGCCTTCGTGGCCCGGAGGGCACCTTCCATGTCGTGCGCCCGCAGGCTGCGCGAGATGGTGCGCACCAGCCCGTTGAACTCGCCGGCCTGCGCCCCGGCCGCTCGCTTCACCAGGGATTTCGAGAAACCGCGCGCGACCTCGGCGTTGGGGATGCCAAGCGTGTAGGAGCACGTGAGCGGGTCGTAGCTCTTGATGGTGAGGTATCCGGCTTGGTAAAGCATGGGTAGTGGCGTGGGCATGTCCTCGGTTGGGGCGTCGAATTCGTCCTCGTCGGCCTCGCGCCCCTCAAGGTCGCCTATTTCCCAGTTGCTTTCCTGAAGCAGGTTGATGAGCCCGGTGGGAGTGCCGCTGCCAAACCAGTAGGAGGCAATCTTGCCGGAGGCAAAAGAGCTAAGCAGGCTGAACGGGTTGTAGATGTCAGGCGATCCCTCGCTGAAATGGTAGCCGTCGTAGTTGGCCTTGAGCCTGGCAAGCGTCTCCGTTGGCGTGGTGTCCAGCGCCGCGGCCAGTGCGTCGACGTCGGGCGCCATCTGACCGCACAGCTCGTCTTGCGTGATGCCGCAGATGGCGGCGAAGCGGGGGTCGAGGCTGATGTTCTGCAGGTTGTTAAGCTCGCTGAAGATGGACAGCTGGCTGAACTTGGTGATGCCGGTGAGGAAGACGAAGCGCAGGAACTCGTCGCATGCCTTGAGCGGGGCGAAAAATTCGCGCATGACCACGCGGAACTCGCGGAGCTTCTCGGGGTCGTGCGCCACGTTGAGAAGTGGGGCGTCGTACTCGTCGATGAGGACGATGGCTTGCTTGCCGGTTTGGGCTGCGGCGGCCTTGATGAGCGCCATGAGGCGCGAGCCAGGGGTGACATCGCGGTCGTCTCTGCCCCAAGTCTCCTCAAAGTTGCGCAGGACGACATCGAGCAGCTCCACAAGCTGACCGGTGTCCTCGGTCTTCACGGTGGAGAGGTCCACGCGGATGACGGGGTGCGCCTCCCACTCGGTTTCCATCTGCGCAATCGCGAGGCCGTCGAAGAGTTCGCGGCGTCCCTCGAAATACGCCTGCATGGTGGAGAGCAGCAGCGACTTGCCGAAGCGGCGCGGACGACTTAGGAAGTAAGTCTTTCCCGATCCATGCGCAAGCGTATAGATAAGCGGTGTCTTGTCGATGTAGAGATACCCGTTCTCGCGAATGTCGCTGAACGTCTGAATCCCAACTGGATACCTGCGTGCTGCAGCCGCCTCGCCCATCTTTTATGCCTCCTCTTTGAGTCATCTGTGCAGGAGTGTACCACGGGCCGGCCTACTGTTTCTCGTCGCCGTATCGTCCAAAATGCCCACCTGCTCCGGCCGGGACTGCTCCGGCCGCAAAGGCCCGTTCTGAGCATGACAAAATCCCATCTTTCCTGCTACATCTATCAAATCTAGATTTGATAAGAAGCTCTCGGGAAAACTGCTCCGAAATTCGTTTTGCTGCCAGAGGGGCCTCGGTCTGGGTGCGTCGTTGCTTCGCGATGCCATGCAGAACGCGATGAAGGTTGCAAGCCTCGCGGGTGTCCGTGCCCTCGTTGTGGGCCCAACGGGCCCCGATGCGGCTGCCTTCTACGAGCACTTCGGCTTTACGGGGCTTCCAGGGACACCCCGTATGGCACTTAAGCTGGGATAACCTGCCTGAACGCCTGTGCGGTCGACGCATCTTTGACTGTTCCGTCTGTCCTGCCAGTGTTTTGGGGACATAGCCCGCTTACCTTGCCAGCACTGCCTCGACGATGCCGGCCTCCTTGAGCTGTTGCTGCATGGGTGCCGCAAAGGCGTGGTCGACGTTGCGCACGCGTTCGGGCTGTTCAAAGAGCGCACGGCAATACGTGTCGGCCTCGTTCAAGGGGCCCTCATCCTCTCCCAGTACATGCGAGATAAAGGCGACAAGAGGGCCGAAGTCCACGTCGACGCCAGCGCTGCGATTGCGATAGTTTGCGCGCACGAGGGCGTTCCTGAAGAAGGACGCATGCGCCTCGAAAGGCCCGTTGTCCAGGTCGAAGCCAAGGCGGTTGAGGTAGAGCTCGCAAAACACGGCGACCGTCCTCGTGTTTCCCTCCCAGAAGGGATGCGTGAACCACACGTCGGAGACGAACCCGGCAAAATGGGAGAGGTCGGCATAGCACATTCCCGCCCCGCCGTCTGAGTACGTCGCATAACGATAGTCGCGCTCTTTGGCGAAGAGAATTTCCAATGACCGCTCGATAAGGCTGGGAGCGCCGTACAGCAAGGTGTCGCCATTGAGCGCGGGCTCAAGCTTGACAAGGGATTCGGTGCGATAGGCCCCGGGATGATAGACTGCCGGGTCAAGGTCTTGGAACAGATGGCGATGGATGTGTGCGAGCAGCTCGTGGTCGAGGGCGAACTCTCTTGCGCCCAGCAGCTCCACGATGCGCGCGCTGACCTTGTCAGCCTCCTCGGTGCGGCAGGGCTGCTGCGGGGGTACCGACCCACGTGCGTAATAGCTGTTGAGTTCCTTCGTAACCTCGGCAATTGAGATGTCGCCCCGCGTATGGGAATCGGCGAGCTCATGCACGTATTCGGATGGAGCGAGCCCATCGATTGCCTGAAGGCCGAAGGCGGTCTTCCAGTACCTTGCCTTTGCCTGCGACGAGGGGCCCGGCTGGGCAATGTAGCCGCCTGAAAACTCGCCTGCCCTGTCAAAAGGGGTCATCCTCATCGTCTCCTTCGCGCTGCCTGTGCACTGTCCCTGCAGTATAGCCGACGATGCGGAGCGCTGGCAGGGGTGGTTGGCGTGTCCAGCTGATCTCAAAAAACGAAGGGCCCGGATTTCTGCCAGAGGTTGGCTTCGAAATCCGGGCCCCATGAATCTAAAAGATGTTTAGCGCGGATGCGGCTGCTTCTCTATGCACCAAGCAGCTCGATGACCTTCTCTGCTGCGATGTATCCCGAGGTCACGGAATGACCCTGCGATACGCCGGCGCAGTGTTGCGAAGCGTAGTACACGTTGCCCCACATGCCGCCTGCGTCCAGACCTCCCAGGAAGAGGCCGGGGATGGGCTTGAGGTTCTCGTTGAGAGCCTGGAAGTACTGGTTTGCGCGAACACCGTTGAGCGTGCCGTCGATGGCCATGCAGAAACGCACGGCATAGAAGGGGCCCTCAGAAAGCGGGCGAAGCATTTCGGGACGCTTATGGAACTGGGCGTCTTCGCCGGCTTCGATGGCAGCCAGGTAATCGTCGATGGTATTGGCCCAGACCTCGGAATCAAACCCAATCTTCTCGCCAAGTTCCTCTAGGGTGTCGGCGCTCCAGCCCTCGCCGGCTTCGATGGCAGCCTGCATTTCGTCGGCCAGCGTGTAGAAGGGCACGCAAGCACGGGAGCGGTAGATGCGCAGTGTTTCGCGGACTTCTTCACTCAGCAGGCCCGGGCAGCCCTCGGCCACCATGGCATCAAGGTCTGCCTGGCAGAAGATGGCGTATGCGTGGTCAATGGCATACAGGGCTGACGTGCCGACGCCGAGAGGTTCGGTCGCGCCGAGCTCCTCGTTGTAGAAGCGCTGTCCCTCGGGGTTTACTTGAAGCAGACCGGCATAGTTGATGAACTTCATGTAGCCAGCGTAGAAGTCAACCTTGAGGTTGGAACAGAACTCAGCAGGAAGGGGGTTGATTTCGGTAGTCAGGCGGCCACCGGCGGCCAGGGCCATCTGGAGTCCGTCTCCCGTATTGGAGGACACTCCGTATAGATAGAGGTTGTCGGTGCGCAGATACTCGCGCATGAGGTCGCGATTGCCGCCGAAACCGCCGCAGGCCACGAGCGTGTACGGGGCCTTCACGGTCACCTCGGTACCGTCTTGTTTCCTTGCCTTGACACCCGTGACGGCACCGTCCTCGTCTTGGATGAGTTCATAGGCGCGGGTCTCGAGAAGTAGCTTTGCTCCACCGGGGAGGATGTAGTCGTCATAGAGGACGTCAAACTTTGTCGTGCCCTTGCCCCAGTCCATGGAACAGCCGTTGATGGAAGGAACGAAGCCGTCAAAGCGGGCTTCCTTGGCAGCCGAACGATCGAAGTGATCGGCCAGGTAATCAGCCACGGGGCCCATGTGATTGACGACGTTGTACAGCACGTTGGTGTCGCAACGGTACTTTGCGTACTCGCTCAGCTCGGTGAACATGTAGTTCGCATCCGGCACCTCGACGCCGTCCTCTGCATGAGCCTTGTTGAGCCACTCTGCGCCAGGGGCCAGGATGCCGGTGGAACAAACGCTTTCGCCGCCGACTTTGCCGCACTTTTCGATGATGACAACGCTGAGGCCGGCTTCAACCGCACGCATTGCGGCAACCGTTCCTGCGCCGCCGGCCGATACGATGGCAAAGTCGCACTCATATTCCTCGGACGCTTCAACGCGCACGGGGGCGGAACGGAAGCCAGACAGATCGGCTCCAGCTTCGGTGAGGGCCTGCTCTACACCAGCGATGATGGCTTGAGAAGTCATGGTGGCACCGGTAACGCAGTCGACATTCACTGACTGGGCCTCAACGATAGCAGCAGGAATGCGCTCGACGCACGGCTCGATGAAGCCCGGCGTGTCCGAGCACGACTCAACGGTCACGGAAAGAATCTTCGTCTCGTCGACCTCAACGGCGACGCGCGTCGGCTCAATGATATGGGGGCTGCCGAAGCGCTCTCCCTCGATGGTGCCCTTCTTCCACTTGCCGAACTCCTCGCCGTAGTACACGCCCGGAGTCATTGCCTGCGCGACAGGAGCGGTTTCAACTGCCTGAAGCGTCACACCGCTCTGGGCAAGTGCATCGGCTGCGGCCTGCAGGATGGCGTTTGAGGTAACAGTGGCACCGGAGACTCCGTCCACCTCGACGGAATTCTTGGAGAGCATGTCAGGCGGCATGCTCTCGAGGGCGCGAGAACCAATGCCCTGAGTCTCATTCGGTCCTTCTGCGGTGACATCGGTGAGTGCGCTGTTTTCGATGGTCAAGGTTACAGTGACGTCGCCGCCCAGTCCTTTGGCGGTTGCGCTGTAGGTGCCGTCGCCGCCTGTGGTTGCCGGGGCTGTATCGGGGGTTGACTCAGCGTGAGCGATGTTCGAGCTGGTGATTGCTGTGCTCGCGATAATCCCTGCGGTTCCTGCTGCTGCACCGGCGAGAAAACTCCTACGAGAGACTTCCATGTCGCCCTCCTTTTTGCGGCTTTCCCTGGTTGGCCGCTTTGTGGTTGCCTGGAGCTGTGTTGCCCGGGTTGTCTCAATAGTGGTCGCGACAATTGCGCTGCCCGTGCGTTTTTCTGTGGCTCTGACTGTGAGTTCTGTGCCTTTGTTGTATGTGAATATCTCGGCTAATCTCACAGTTGACATTCACATACGGCATCAAGCTGGAGTTTTGTTAATAACCAGGCCCCTGTGTGGAGCGCAGACGAGTATTATGGTTGTCGACTGGCATCAGATGGGGGGCTTGAATGGTTGGGGAGACCGATTCGCCTGTACAAGGTTTTTTCGGGCGAAACGCCATGTTTGCAACGTTCGGACTTGCCTTCATGTGGCAACTTTTTCGTCATGCCTGCGTTTTGGTGGCGATTCCATTTCCCCAGGCGGGGATGTCTATCGGTCCCGAAGCATGGATGGCCGTGTACTATGCGTCCATTTGTCTGATATGTGCGATTGCCCTTGGGCTTGAGCGTGTGGGACGCCGCGTTTGTACATGGCCGTTTTTGATTGGTGTTTGCGGTGCCGCTTCATGCGGAGTTTGCATAGGCCTTCTTTTTCCAGCGGGACCTCAGGGCTTCGCGGCGATGTTCTGCCAATGCTTTGTTGCCTTTTGCATGGCGGCATCTACCGTTGCCTTGGTTCGGCAGGCCCTTCGCCTCCTGGCCCTTCAGGCGAATGTGAATCCGATGCTTGCGGCAATCTGTTCCTTCTCGTCGGCGTTCCTAAGCATTGTCATTACTTTTGTGCTGGGAGATGTGCTTGCAGTAGATAAGATTACTGCGGCGATTTCACCCATGCTATCGGCCCTTTGTTTCTGGTTTGCTGGGGCTCCTATGCCAGACAAATCAGAAGGTTGCGTTGCTGATCGGTTTGAGCCAGCCTTCCTTAGAGGCCGTATGGCTGCCGTTGTTGCCCTGCTTGTTGTAGCGACGCTGGCGAAATCTTTTTTTGACAGCGGCGTGGGTCCTGTTGGCGAGCAAGGTCGCATGGTCAAACATATCGTTGGCATTGTTGAAGTCGCGGGGGTCATGCTGCTTTCATTTGCAAGCACAGACGCGCGACATTTTACGGTGTCTGTTCTTTACCTCCTGGTCTTCTCGCTTGTTCTAGGAATAGGCATTGTCGCCTCTTGTTCAGGCAGCCTTTTGCATACTGGTGTTGCCACGGTTGTTTCGGCGAGGGTGCTGGCGGAGTCCACAGCGCTGGTGTTCTGCGCCATCTATTGTGCACAGACCCATGCGAGCTCGATTGCTGTTTGCTCTTTGGCACTCCTTATTCCTGAAATGCTGGCATGCTTTGTGGGATATGGTGCGACGTCACTCTTGCCAGCGTTCGGCATCAATCCCACGAGTTTGCTTGTGCCTGTGTCGGTTGTCTTGATAATGGTGGTGTCGCTCTCGGTTTGTGGCGTTTCGTTTAAGCGCGAGCTCCGTTATCTCGAGGCGCGTGATGACTCGGCGTTGCGGACAAGCGCTTGCGCTGGGGGTTCTGCTGGGGGTGCGCCGCTTCTGAATGGCGCACTCGAGGCTTTGGCCGTCCAATTCTCTCTCACTCCACGCGAGATCGATGTCGCCCGACATCTTTATGAGGGCCACAGCGCCAAACGTATATCGCAGGTCGAATGCCTCTCTATCAATACCGTCCAGACCCATAGTCGTACGCTCTATCGCAAACTTGGGATTCACTCTCGCCAGGAGCTTGATGAACTGATTGATAAGATGACCTTGCAAGAAAACTAGACGGTGAGCAAGTAGGCCGTGCGGCACTTCACCAGTGCAACAGCGCAGGCAGAAAACGTCGACCGGACTCAATCATCGTCTAGAGGTTTGACAGAGGGCTCTGGTTGCCGCGCTCTGGATAGCTTTGCTTTGTGGACGCTACTTTCGAGTCCGGGTAGATCGCGTCGGAAATGTTGGTGTAAGCGCTTCTTCTGATTGGCTCTGAACGCGGG
>UQBS01000009.1 GCA_900539345.1 uncultured Coriobacteriaceae bacterium
TTCACATGGGCCATGCGCGCAACTACACCATCGGCGACGCCATGGCGCGCCAGGCCCGTATGCGCGGCTTCGACGTCCTGCACCCCATGGGCTTCGACGCCTTCGGCCTGCCGGCTGAGAACGCTGCCATCAAGCACAACACCCAGGCTGCCAAGTGGACGTATTCCAACATGGACAACGCCCTGGCTACCATGCGCCGCATGGGCTTCTCCTACGATTACGATCGCCTCGTGCGTACCTGCGACCCCGAGTACTACCGTTGGGGCCAGTGGATGTTCGAGAAGATGTGGGAGCGCGGCCTTGCCTACCGCAAGAAGAACCCGGTCAACTGGTGCCCCAAGTGCAACACCGTTCTTGCCAACGAGCAGGTGACCGACGGCAAGTGCTGGCGTTGCGGCAGCGTGCCGGAAAAGCGCGACCTCGAGCAGTGGTACCTCAAGATTACCGACTATGCCCAGGAGCTGCTCGACGACCTTGACACGCTGACGGGCTGGCCTGAGCGCGTCAAACAGATGCAGGCCAACTGGATCGGCCGCTCTGAGGGTGCCGAGGTTGAGTTCACGCTCTGCGATGCCGCGGGCGAGCCCACCGATGAAAAGATCACGGTCTTCACCACGCGTGCTGACACGCTTTTCGGTTGCTCCTTCTTCCTGCTCGCCCCCGAGTACAAGGGCCTTATGGACCTCGTCGCGGGCACCGAGTACGAGGCTGCCGTCCGCGAGGTTGTCGAGGGTGCCGAGAAGATCACCGCAGTCGAGCGCGCCCAGGGCGAGCTCGAGAAGCACGGCGCCTTCACCGGCCGCTATGTGGTGAACCCCATCAACGGCGTCAAGGTGCCCGTCTGGGTCGCCGACTACGTCATCTCCGACTATGGCACGGGCGCCGTCATGGCAGTTCCCTGCGGCGACCAGCGCGACTTCGAGTTCGCCAAGAAGTACGACCTGCCTATCGTCCCCATCATCATGGGGGAGGACGACCCCCTCTACGCCCAGCTCAAGGACGAGCGTGAGCGCGTCGTGACGGGCGTCGATTGGGAGACGGCCATGACGGCTGAGGGCTTCCTCGTGCAGTCTGGCAAGTACACCGGCATGGTGGGTGGCAAGCACTCCGAGGGCGAGGCTGCCATCGTGGCCGACCTCGAGGCCATGGGTGCGGGTCGTCGCAAGGTGAACTTCCGCCTGCGTGACTGGCTCATCTCCCGCCAGCGTTATTGGGGCAACCCCATCCCCATGGTGTACTGCGAGGACTGCGGCATCGTGCCCGTTCCCGCCGACCAGCTCCCGGTGCGTCTGCCCGAGAACCTCGACCTTGCTGCCGGCGAGACGCTCGCCGAGTGCAAGTCGTTCTACGAGACGACCTGCCCCTGCTGCGGCAAGCCTGCCCGTCGCGAAACCGACACGATGGACACCTTCACCTGCTCGAGCTGGTATTACCTGCGCTACATCGACCCGCACAACACGGAGCTGCCCTTCGACAAGGACCGCGCCGACCACTGGATGAGCGTCGACAACTACATCGGCGGCATCGAGCACGCCATTCTCCACCTGCTCTACTCGCGTTTCTGGACCAAGGTCTGCCGCGACCTGGGCCTATGCGACATCGACGAGCCCTTCGTCAACCTGCTGTGCCAGGGCATGGTGAAGGACGAGAACGGCGAGACGATGAGCAAGTCCAAGGGCAATGTCGTGCCGCCCAGCTCGGTCATCGAGCCCTATGGTGCCGACACCATGCGCCTGTCCATCCTCTTCATCGCTCCTCCCGAGAAGGACTTCGACTGGGATCCCAAGGCCGTTGCGGGCTGCAACCGCTTCCTCAAGCGTTCCTGGCGCACCGTGTGCCAGCTTGCCCAGACGGCCGCCAAGGGCGATGTCGAGGGCACGCTTGCCGACGAGGCCTCCAAGACGCTCTATCGCGAGCTCAACCGCACGGTCATGAAGTGCACCGAGGACTTCGACCGCACGCAGTTCAACACCGCCATCTCGGCTGTCATGGAGATGGTGAACGCCGCTGACGACTACCTCAAGGCTGTCGGTGCCGCCGATCGCAACGAGGCCCTGTGCTTCCTGGCCGCCAGCGACATCGTGCGTTGCCTTGCTCCCATCTGCCCCCACTGGGCCGAGGAGCTCTGGCACGAGCAGCTGCACGAGACGGGCTCGGTCTACAACGCCGCTTGGCCCGAGTACGACCCCGAGGCCGCCAAGGCCGACGTGGTCGAGGTCGCCGTCCAGGTGTGCGGCAAGGTCCGCGTGCACGTGGACGTTCCCCGCGAGATGGATGCCGACGAGCTTGGCAAGGTTGGCCTTGAGGCTGCCGCCAAGTGGGTCGAGGGCAAGACCGTGATCAAGGTCGTCGCCATTCCCGGCAAGCTCGTGAACATCGTGGCGAAGTAAGGTTTCTTCTTCCCTGCGAGGGGTTCTGTTTAGCTGGTGCTCAAACAGTCCTCGTACCAAAATCCTTCAAAGCCCGCCCGGCATGTGCGTGCAAGCACGCACCGCCGGGCGGGCTTTTCGTATTTCACTGCGGAACTGCGCCCAGCTAAACAGAACCCCTCTGGCACGCGGCCCCTATGGGGTTCGCGTGAAACACTTCTCATAGAGGTTTTGCGCACTTGTGGGTGGGTGTGGGGCGGGGCTTGCATAAAGCTGTGGTTTTGGGTATATTGCAGGTGTACTTAATCTGCTTACCTATGTTGAGGAAGCGGGCCCTTGGCCCGCTTCCTTTTTTATGCCCCCGCTGGGGGGAGGGAGGAGCGACATGGCTGCCGTAAAAGCCGATGAGCTGGTCCTTGAGGCCCTGGAGGCCCATGCTGCCGAGCGTGGCCTCGACATCGTAGACGTCGAGGTGGCAGGCCCTGCCTCCCACCCCACGCTGCG
Source organism: uncultured Coriobacteriaceae bacterium (assembly GCA_900539345.1). GTDB lineage: Bacteria > Actinomycetota > Coriobacteriia > Coriobacteriales > UMGS124 > UMGS124. The sequence continues at coordinate 2,874 of UQBS01000009.1, forward strand.
CGTGCGCATCGACAACCTTGAGGGTGACACCATCGACATGGACACCGTGTGCGCCCAGACCGCATGGGTGTCCGAGGTCGTCGAGGGGCTCGACCCCTTCGCGGGCGCCTATGAGCTCGAGGTTTCTTCCCCCGGTGTCGATCGTCCCCTGCGCAAGGAGGCCGATTTCACCCGCTTTGCCGGTGAGACGGTCGTGTTCGACGCTCGCAGCGCCGTCGATGGCCGCAAGTCGTGGACCGGCGTGCTCAAGGGCTTCGCTGAGGGCAACGTCCTCGTCGAGGTCGATGGCCAGGAATGCGCCCTCGCGCTTGGCAACATGAAGCGCTGCCACATCAAGCCTGACTTCGACGCCATCATGGCCGCTGCTAAGAAGGCCGCCAAGCAGGCCAAGGCCGCTGCGGCCCAGGCCGGTGACGTCGAGATCGAAGACGTCTCCGACGAGGACGACGCTGAGTAGCCCCACCCACTCTCTTATACAATCGGAACGAACAAGCATCTTTGTTTGAAAGGAAACGCCTCATGGCCTCGGAAATGATGGAAGCCCTCATCGCGCTTGCCCAGGAGAAGCACATCGATGAGCTGTACCTGCTCGACCGTCTTGAGCAGTCCCTCGCCAAGAGCTACGCCGACCTTCTGCACCTCGACTGGGGCGCAAAGGTCACCATCGACCGCCAGACCGGCAAGGTTTGGGTCTACCGCCTCGAGCCCGTCGACGACTCCATGGACGAAGAGGGCAACTACCAGGAGTGGGAGGAGATCGACGTCACTCCCGCCGACACGAGCCGCACTGCTGCCCAGCATGCCAAGGCCGAGATCAACTCCATCGTGCGCATGGCTGCCCGTGAGGCCATCTACGAGGAGTTCTCCAAGCGCGTCGGCGAGCTCATCACCGGCACTGTGCTCCAGGTGACCAACGACTTCACCATCCTCAAGATTCGCGAGGGCGTCGAGGCCGAGCTTCCCCACTTCGACCGCCGTCGTTTCCCCGACGAGATGAACGAGCGCCCCAATGGCGAGTACTACCAGCACAACCAGCGCGTCCGTGCCGTCATCGTCGGTGTGCGCGACCCCAAGGCCGTCCAGAACGGCACCGCCTCCCGCGGTGAGCACAACCGTCCTGCCATCATCGTCTCCCGTACCCACCCCGACCTCATCCGTCGTCTCTTCGAGCTTGAGGTTCCTGAGGTCTACGACGGAATCGTCGAGGTCAAGGCCGTTTCCCGCGAGCCTGGCACCCGCTCCAAGGTCGCCGTTGCCTCTCTCGAGCAGCACCTCGACCCCGTGGGCGCCTGCGTCGGCCCCAAGGGCACCCGTGTGCGCACCGTCGTCTCCGAGCTTCGTGGCGAGCGCATCGACGTCGTTCTGTGGGACAAGGACCCGGCGAAGTACGTCGCCAACGCCCTGTCGCCCGCAAAGGTGACCCGTGTGCTGGCCGACACCGAGAACCAGTACGCCACGGTCATCGTTCCCGATGACCAGCTCTCTCTGGCCATCGGCAAGGAGGGCCAGAACGCCCGCCTTGCTGCCCGCCTCACCGGCTGGCACATCGACATCAAGAATGAGTCGCTTGCCGCCAACCTCATGGGCAACCTGCACTCCCTCATGGACAACGACGTTGACCTGTCCGACGAGGGCCGCTGCTCCTATGTCGACGAGCAGGGCAACCGTTGCCGCAACCAGGCTCGCCCCGGCACTCACTTCTGCTCGGTGCACCAGGCGTCTGCCGGCGTCGCTGACGATTTCGACTCGCTCATCTAGTCCCATAAAGGGGGAGATTGCATGGCCGAGGCCAAGATACGCACATGTATTGCCTGTGGGCGTACCTCAAACAAGTCAGACCTGGTACGATTCGTAAGGCAAGCCGACGGCCGTGTTGCACTCGACCCCACGGGAAAGATGGCTGGGCGAGGCGCGTACGTTTGCGCGACGCCTGAGTGCCTCGACGCCGCCCGGAAGCGCAAGGGGCTTGACAGGGCGCTTCGAGTAAAGCTTGACGCCGACACGTACGCTCGTCTGAGCGATGAATTCAAAACGCTGTGCCTTGGGCACATCGAGCAGTAGGGACAGGAGACACACATGGCCAAGATTCGAGTTCATGAGCTTGCCAAGGAATACGGCATGACCGGCAAGGAGATGCTGCAGCATCTCGCCGATATGAAGATTCCCGCCAAGAGCGCCTCGGCCTCTCTGGAGGATGCTTACATTTCCATCATTCGCCGCAACCTCGCTCCCATCATGGAGCAGCGTGCTGCGCAGATCGAGGCTGAGAAGCAGGCCGCAGAGCAGGCTGAGAAGCAGGCTGCCGAGGAGGCCGCTCGCGAGGCTGAGGAGCAGCGTCTTGCCGCCGAGGCCCGTCGCGAGGAGGAGCGCCGCATCGAGGCTGCCCGCCGCGCCGAGGAAGAGAAGCGCCGCGCCGACGAGGAGGCCGCCCGCAAGGCCGAGGAGGAGAAGCGTCGTGCCGAGGAGGAGCGCAAGCGCCCCCGCGACACCGCCCCCAAGTCCGCCCCCTCGTTCTCGAGCCTTCTGGCTCAGATTGCCCAACAGGAGCGCGTGCTTGCCGATGCCAACAAGCAGAAGGAGGAGGCTGCCGCCGCCGAGAAGGCCGAGCAGCCCAAGCAGCAGCGCTCCAATGGCCGAAACGCCGGTGGCGAGAACCGCGGCAAGCAGGGCGGCAAGCCTGCCCGTGGCGAGGCCAACAAGCAGCAGGCAGGCGAGGGTTCCTCCACGAAGGCCCGCCTGAAGAAGGACGCTCAGGCTGCAGCTCAGCCCGAGGAGCGTGTCCCCCGCAGCGCCGAGGAGTACAGCCGCGACCGCGTTCTGGCCGAGGCTCGTGCTGCCGTGCAGGAGGCCAGCCGTGAGACCGGTCGCCGCAAGAAGCGCAAGGAGCGCCGTGAGCTTGCCGCTGAGGAGGCCAGGCACCAGGAGGCCGTTGCCGACGCAATCGCCAACGACCAGAACCCCGCCGACCTCGACGTCGTGAAGATTCGCGAGGGCATCACCGTCTCCGAGTTCGCAGACGCCCTCGAGGTTCCGGCAAACGACATCATCAAGCGCCTCTTCCTGCTTGGTTCCCCGCTTACCCTCACGCAGTCCATGTCCAACGACCTCATCGAGCTCATCTCCGACGATATGGGCCGCCGCGTGAAGATCATGAACGAGGAGGAGGAGAACTCTTTCACCTTCTACGACGACCCGAAGGACCTCGAGCCCCGCGCACCTGTCGTCACGGTCATGGGCCACGTCGACCACGGCAAGACCTCGCTGCTTGACGCCATCCGTCACACCGCCGTTACCTCCGGCGAGGCCGGCGGCATTACGCAGCACATCGGCGCCTCTGAGGCCGTCATCAACGGCCGCAAGATCACCTTTGTCGACACCCCCGGCCACGAGGCGTTTACCGCCATGCGTGCCCGTGGTGCAAAGGTGACCGACATCGTCATCCTCGTGGTTGCCGCCGACGACGGCGTCATGCCGCAGACCATCGAGGCCATCAACCACGCCAACGCCGCTGGCGCGCCCATCGTGGTTGCTGTCAACAAGATCGATAAGCCTTCCGCCAACCCCGACCGCGTGCGCCAGGAGCTCGTTGAGCACGGTGTCATCCCCGAGGAGTGGGGCGGACAGCACATGTTCGTCAACATCTCTGCCAAGAAGGGCATCGGCATCGACGAGCTGCTCGAGGCCGTCCTGCTGCAGGCCGACTACATGGAGCTCAAGGCCAACAAGAAGACCTTCGCCTCCGGCTACGTCCTCGAGGCCAAGCTCGACCGCGGCCGCGGCCCCGTTGCATCCGTGCTCGTGAAGCGCGGCACCCTGCATGTGGGCGACACTGTCGTCGCAGGCCTTGCCTACGGTCGCGTGCGTGCCATGCTCGGCCAGAACGGCAAGCGCGTCTCCTCCGTGTGCCCCTCTGAGGCCGCCGAGATTCAGGGTCTGAACTCCGTGCCGGATGCCGGCGACGAGTTCCGCGTGTTCAAGGACGAGCGCGAGGCTCGTGCCCTGGCCGACCAGCGCGCACTCAAGCGCCGTCAGGCCGAGCAGGAGCGCCGCACGCACGTCACGCTCGAGAACCTCTTCGAGACCATGGACCAGGCCGACTTCAAGCAGCTCAACCTGGTTGTCAAGGCCGACGTTCAGGGTTCCATCGAGGCTCTGGCAGACGCCCTGTCCAAGATTGACCAGTCTGAGGTCAAGATTGAGATCATCCACTCCGCAGTGGGTGCCATCTCCGAGACCGACGTCACCCTGGCCGCTGCCTCCAACGCCATTATCATCGGCTTCGGTGTGCGTCCCGACGCCAAGGCTCGTGACGCCGCGGAGCGCGAGGGCGTTCAGATCAAGACGTACCGCGTCATCTATCAGGCTCTCGACGACATCAACGCCGCTCGCGTCGGCATGCTTGCCCCCGAGTTCGAGGACCGCGACACCGGTAGCGCCGAGGTCCGCGAGACTTTCAAGGTTCCCCGCGTGGGCACCATCGCTGGCTGCATGGTTCTCAACGGCGAGATCAGCCGCGACGACAACGTCCGCGTCGTGCGCGACGGCGTCGTGGTGTACGAGGGCAAGATCGGCTCCCTGCGCCGCTTCAAGGACGACGTCAAGACCGTCAAGAGCGGCTACGAGTGCGGTATCGGCGTCGAAGGCTTCCAGGATATCCATCTTGGCGACATCATCGAGGGGTATAAGACCGTCGAGATCGCGCGAAAGGAGTAAGACATGAAGCAAAACTCCGCAACTCGCCGCCTTGCCGAAGAGGCAAGGGAAAAGATCGCGACCATCCTCATGATGGAGATTTCCGACCCGCGCCTTGACCTCGTGACCGTTACGGGGTGCGAGGTATCCGTCGACCGCTCGGTGTGCAAGGTCTGGGTCAGCGCCGATCCCGACTCCTACGACGAGGTGCTCGAGGGCCTGCAGTCCGCAAAGGGCCGCATCCGTTCTCTTCTTGGTCGTACGCTGACCTGGAGGGTGACTCCTGAGCTCATCTTCCAGATCGACCGCTCCACTGATGAGGCCCAGCGTATTGCAGAGGCGCTCAAGAACGTGCCGCCGACCATGTCCATCCCGAAGGACGAGTTTGGCTACCCCCTTCCGCAGGAAGAGGAGGGTTCTGATGCCGACGAGTCCGATGAGGACGAAGCAGGCGACGAGAACCTGTAACAGCACTTTGATGTAACCCAACACGAGGGGGCCCTTTCGATGAGATTTGACGATGCGTCCGAGATGTTCGAACGCGCCCGGCAGATGATCGAGGGGGCCTCCTCGATTGCTGTATCGGGTCATACCGACCCCGATGGTGACGCCTTGGGCAGCGCCCTTGCCATGACCCTGCTTATCGAGCAAATTTTGCCTGGCAAGACGGTCACGCCGCTTTTGGCAAACGACCGTCCGGTGCCTGCCAACCTTGCTTTCTTGCCCGCGGCCGAGCGTCTCTGCCCCGCGCAGGGCTTTGCGTGCTCCCCGGACCTCTTCATAAGCGTCGATACGCCCACCCGCGCCCGCCTGGCCGATTCGGGTCGGGTCCTGGCGCGCGCGGGCGCATGCGTGAGTTTTGACCACCATCCTGCGGTGGAGGACTCTTTTGACTGCGCATACACGAACCCCTCGGCTGCATCCTGCGCCGACGTGGTTCTCGATTTTGCGGACTTCTTGGGAGCCAAGCTTTCCTGTGACATCGCAACGTGCCTGCTTGCGGGCATCATCACCGACACGGGGCGCTTCCAGTATCAAAACACCGACCCCCATGCGCTTGAAAGCGCCTCGCGTCTCGTGCAAGTGGGGGCCAATCCTTCGGACATCTGCCTGCATGTCTATCAGAGCAAGACGATGGCGCAGCTCAAGCTTCAGCAAGTCACGCTCGATCGGCTGGCCTTGGCATGCAACGATGAATTGGCATACAGCTACGTGCTCCAGTCTGATTTTGCTCTCTTCGGTGCATCTGCCGCTGACTGCGACGAGCTGGTCGACAACGTTCGCTCGCTGGGAGGCATCAAGGGCGTGCTGTTCTTGCGCGAACTGCCCGAAGGCGGGTTCCGCGGCAACCTGCGCTCCAAAGACGCATCTCGCGACGTGAGCCTCATCGCTCACAGGCTTGGAGGCGGCGGCCACAAGATGGCCTCGGGCTTTTCGATTGCCGGCACGGCGCAAGAGGCCGTGGCGCGTGTTTGCGAGATATATGCCGACCTGTATCTCGATGCCGAAGGTGGTGCCCAATGAAGCGCACGCCAAGCGGCCTGAACCTGCTTGTGGGTATCGACAAACCTTGTGGCATGACGTCGCATGACGTTGTGAACAAGGTGCGTCGCGCGCTGGGGGAGCGCCGGGTGGGCCATGCCGGCACCCTCGACCCCTTTGCCAACGGAATCCTCGTGGTCGGCGTCGGCCAGGCCACGCGACTCATGCAATATGCCACGAGCGACTTCAAGTCATACACGGCCCGCATCAGCTGGGGTGTGGAGACGCTGACCGACGATCTCGAAGGCGATGTTCGCTGCGAGGCACCCGTCCCCGAGGCGGTGCTCGACAAGGAATACGCCCTTACGGCCCTCGAGAGGCTTGCTAGCCAAACGGAGCAGGTGCCCCCGGCGTTCAGCGCGATTAAGGTGGACGGTGTGCGCGCCTACAGCGAGGCTCGCAAGGGTCACGAGGTCGCGCTGGCCGCCCGTCCCATCGAGGTGCGCCAGGCCGAGCTTCTCGCCATGGGCGTTGATGAGCGCGGGCCTTGGTGGGACGTTGACTTCACGGTGTCGAAAGGCACCTACATCCGCGCCCTGGCACGCGATTTGGGCCGCATGTGCGGAAGTGCCGCATATCTGAGCGCGCTTTCGCGCACCTCGAGCGGCAAAGTTGACCGGTCAAGTTGCATGAGCCTGTCTGAACTCGCGCAAACCGAGACGCTGCGCGTCATCGATCCGGTCGAACTTCTCGGTTTTCCCGTCATTCAGCTCGACGAACAGGGTGTGGCAGACATCAAGTGCGGCAAGAAGCTGTCGTGTGCGCGCACTGATGGCGGCCGTGCCCTTGAGCTGCCCGAGGGGCAAACGCTGTGCCTGGTGGGTCAAAACAGGCTTTTTGCAATCGCAACTCGCTCACAAAAGGCTATAGTAGCTCTTTGTGTCTTTTCAGACGGCATAAGCCGTGGGGACGTCGTCCTCGAGAACCGAAAGGGATTGCATTGACGAATTCGGCGATACTGGACCTCGCGCGCCGCACGTTTCTCCGTGATGTGCCCCTCGACGCGTGCGCGGTGCGTGGTTTCGGCCATCCTGATACGCGAATCATCCGCCCCGGTGTTTCACACGAGGGCTTCATCGGTGATGCCGTGTGCACCATTGGCGCCTTCGACGGAGTCCATCGTGGGCACCGTTACCTTTTTCAGGCAACTATCCAAGACGCCCGTCGCCGTGGGGTTCCCAGCGTCATCTTGACGTTCGACCCCGATCCCGACGAGCTCTTTTTCCCAACGGCACGCATCCACAAGCTGCTCAACAACGAGGACCGACTGTCGTTTCTCACCAAGTTCGGGGCCGACTTCGTCGTGTGCCTGCCGTTCAACCGCGAGCTTGCCGCCCATAGCACGGAGGCGTTCTTCAAGACGTATGTCTTCCCCACGTTTATGCCCAAGGCCATTCACGTGGGTGCCGACTTCAAGTTGGGCGCGGGCAATGCCGGCAACGTGGCGGAGCTTCGCCAGTTGGGTTCGGTGCGTGGCCGTAGCTGGGAGGTCAACGGGTACGACCTGCTCTGCAACAGGGCGGCCCCCGTTTCCGCCACGCGCATTCGTCACCTTCTGATCGACGAGGGTGACTGCCGCACGGCAAACAACCTGCTCCAGCGTGCCCACTTTGTCCGCGGTACCGTTGTGCGTGGCAGGCAGAAGGGTCGCACCTTCGGCTTCCCCACGGCAAACGTCTCCCTCTCATACCCTTATGTCGTGCCAGCTGAGGGCGTGTACGCCGGCCTTGTGCTCGTCGATGGCGTGGCATGGCCGTCTGCAATCAACGTGGGCATTCCCCGCACCTTTGCCGACGAGCCCAACTGTGCGAGCATCGAGGCGAATATAGTGGGCTTCAACGAGGACATCTACGGTCGCGAAGTTGCCGTTGCGTTCATTGAGAAGCTGCGCGGCCAGCAGAAGTTCGCCTCCCTTGACGAGCTCATGGCTGCGGTCAACGGCAACATTGACTGGGTGAGGACCAATATCGGGTCGACCGGCTTTAGGATTTAGCGTGTTCACTCCTGAAGAGAAGCAGAAGGTGCGCGAGGCGACCGACCTCGTGCAGCTTGTCGGCGAAACAGTGGCCTTGCGTCAGCGCGGCCATGACATGTGGGGCTGCTGCCCCTTCCATCATGAGAAGTCCCCGTCGTTTCATGTGATGCCCGACAGAGGCTTCTGGAAGTGTTTCAGCTGCGGCAAGGGCGGCGACTGCTTCAACTTCGTGATGGAGCGCGACCACGTCGAGTTTCCCGAGGCCGTGCGCATCCTGGCCGACCGCGCAGGTATCGTGCTGTCCGATGACGGCTCGAGTTATAAGCGCGACCCCAACGCGACGCAAAAGGGCCGCTTGTATGAGGTCGTGCAGGCGGCGGCTGAGTTCTATCACGCCCAGCTCACCCGCTCGCGCACTCCAGCTGCGGCGGCTGCGCGTGACTATCTCGGGCATCGCGGCTTCGGTTCGGCGGTCGCGCAGAACTGGACGCTGGGGTATGCGCCGGGCATGGGAGCCCTGTCGCGCCACCTGTCTTCGCTTGGGTTTTCGCCTCGCGAGATGGTCGACGCCAACCTGGCCATTCGCCGCGACGACGGCACGCTTGCCGACCGCTTCTACAACCGCGTGATGTTCCTCATCCGCGACGAGCGCGGCCGAGCCGTGGGTTTTGGTGGCCGTGTCCTCGACGACTCCAAGCCCAAGTACCTCAACACGTCCGACACGGCGGTTTTCCACAAGAAGGCGAACCTTTTCGCCCTCGAGCGGGCCAAGGCGTCCATCACCGCCAACCTCGAGGCCATCGTCATGGAGGGCTACACCGACGTCATCTCCTCCCACGAGGCGGGCATCACGAACTGCGTCGCCCCTCTGGGCACGTCGTTTACCTCTCAGCAGGTCAAGATGCTGTCGCGCTATCTCACGCCGGCAGGGGAGCGCCTGTCGCGCGGTCGCATCGTCTGCCTGTTTGACGGCGACGAGGCCGGCCTCAAGGCGGCCGAGCGCGCGATGCAGTACGTCACGACCACGACCGCCGGCATGTACTGCGTCGTCCTTCCCGGCGGCATGGACCCTGCCGAGTACATTGCCGCGCAGGGCGTGCAGGCCATGCGCGATCGCATTGCCGAACGCGTGCCGCTTGTGCGCTTCGTCATCGACCGTCACCTCGACCGCTTCGACATCTCTACGCCTGAGGCGAGGGCGTTGGCGCTTGCCGACGTCGTGGGCGCCATGGGGCCGATCAAGGGCAGCGTCTTGGCCGACGAGTACGTCGACTACGTGGCCGGAAGGCTTTTGGCCGACGCCTCGACGGTGCGCGGCGCACTTGCCAATGTGCGTTGGGTGGCCCCGCGCGAAGACGACTCGGACGACGCCCCGCTCATCAGCGTTCGCCAGCAGTCGTTCGATGTGCGCGACCCCGAGCTGTCCTACGAGCACGTGCAGCCCGCGCCTGTTGTGCCGCTTTTGCCTGAGGATGCCCGCGCCCTGCAGCTAGAGCGCGAGCTTCTGAGCGCCCTTGCGGCCGACGTGCGCGTTGCGAAGTGCTACGCCGACCGTGTTGCCCAGCTTACCTGGCGCGACCCCGGCCATGAGGCGATTGCCTGGGCCATCATGGCGGTCCAAGACGACGCGACCCCGCTGCAGGTGCTTGACGACGCCGAGGCCGTGTGCCCGGGTGCCGCGCAGATCCTAGCCTCGGGCGCACGCGAGATCGAGGCCGACAAGAGCGCCTGTGCGGTGGAGGTGCTGCTCGACGACATCGAGGCGCGTGAGCTGCGTCGCGCCATCGAGAGCGGCCGCAGCGAGTTGCGCACCATCGACCCGCAGGACACGGCGGCCTTGCGCGACAAGATGGCGGCTCTTTCCGACCTCCAGCAGCGTCTTATGCAGCTGGAAGATAGGCGAAGAAAGCGCAACTAGGATTGACTTTAGGGGTATAACTCGTCATAATCAATCAGTTGCACACTAGTCGTATTGTGTCCTGTTTTCAATCGGTTGAATGAATCAGACGCTCGTTACGGCACTTAGAGGCGAAAGGACCCGGTTTGAGCAGCGAAAACAGTGTGGTGGCTTTTTCTAGCGAACTCTCATCGGCTATCGAGAAGCTCATTGCGACGAGCAAGCCCCTCGGTACGGTGACGGAAGACGAGATTCAGGTTGCCCTGGCCGACGTCGACGTCGACGCCGATGAGCTCAATGTCATCTATGACCAGGTCCGCGGCGCTGGCATCGAGATCACGACCGCCGGCTCTGCTGAAATCTCCGAGGAGGACGAGGAGTCGTTCGCCGAGGAGCAGATCGAGGAGGAGATCGACACCTCCGAAGCCGCCGTCGTCGATGCCGAGCTCGGCAATGCACCCGTCACCGAGATTACCGGCAAGAAGCGCCGCAAGCATTCTCCGCGTCGCGATCAGACGCCCCAGCCTACCCAGCTCACGGGCGATCCGGTGCGCATGTATCTCAAGGAGATCGGCAAGGTCGACCTTCTGACCGCCTCCGACGAGGTCGACCTCGCCATGAAGATCGAGGCCGGTCTGGAGGCCTCCCGCAAGCTCGACGAGGCTCACGACAACGGCATCCAACTTCCCCGCTCCGACCTGCGCCGTCTTACCAAGATTGAGCAGATCGGCGTCGAGGCGAAGCAGAAGCTCATCAGCGCCAACCTGCGACTCGTCGTCTCCATCGCCAAGCGATATGTCGGTCGCGGCATGCTCTTCCTTGACCTCATCCAGGAAGGCAACCTCGGCCTTATCCGCGCTGTCGAGAAGTTCGACTACACCAAGGGCTTCAAGTTCTCCACGTACGCCACGTGGTGGATTCGTCAGGCCATTACGCGCGCCATCGCCGACCAGGCCCGCACCATCCGTATCCCCGTGCACATGGTCGAGACCATCAACAAGCTCGTCCGCGTGCAGCGCGCGCTTCTCCAGGAGCTTGGTCGTGAACCTACGCCCGAGGAGATCGCTGAGAAGATGGACATGACGCCCGACCGCGTCCGCGAGATTCAGAAGATCTCCCAGGAGCCCGTGTCGCTCGAGACGCCCATCGGCGAGGAGGAAGACTCCCAGCTCGGCGACTTCATCGAGGACTCGCAGGCAGTGGTTCCTCCGGATGCTGCCAGCTTCTCGATGCTTCAGGAGCAGATCTCTCAGGTGCTCGACACGCTTGCCGAGCGCGAGCGCAAGGTCATCGAGCTTCGCTTCGGCCTGGCCGACGGCCATCCCCGCACGCTCGAGGAGGTCGGCAAGGAGTTTGGCGTTACCCGCGAGCGCATCCGTCAGATCGAGAGCAAGACGCTTGCCAAGCTGCGTCACCCCTCTCGTTCGAGCAAGCTCAAGGACTTCATGGAGGAGTAATCCTCTTATGTGTTCGAAATGTGTTGAAGTAAGATTCCAGCAACTAGGACTTGCTTCAACTACTGAGATAAAGTATCTTTACTTCTTGCAAGCGCGTTTCTGAAAACCGCATTCCCCGATAGCTCAATGGTAGAGCACTCGGCTGTTAACCGAGTTGTTGCAGGTTCGAGCCCTGCTCGGGGAGCCACGTTAACTTCATGGCCGCCACTTTGGCGGCCATTTTTGTATCGCCCTCTTAGCTCAGTGGATAGAGCGTTCGCCTCCGGAGCGAAAGGCCGACGGTTCGATCCCGTCAGGGGGCACCATCGATCGAACAAGCCCCGTATGTTGCAAGCGCGCAGCATACGGGGCTTTTTCTTTGTGTGGCTCCTTTGGGCGCCGCGGTGTCCTTTTGTCTTTTGGCTCCTGCATGCGCTTGTGTCCGGGCGCTATGCTAGTATTCAAGTGCATGCTCGTATCCGGCGCATACCTTTTTCAACAACCTCGCTGGTTTCGGAGGGACTCTTTGTCTGACGCACTCACCCCCGCAGTCTCTTCAGGCGTCACGATTGACGCTGAGGGGCGCAAGCAAATCCGCAAGAGCACGGTTTTCATCCTCAAGCAGCTCGTGACGCGCGACTTCAAGCTCAAGTATCGTCGCTCCGTGCTGGGTGTGGTTTGGAGCGTTCTCAACCCGCTTCTCATGATGGCGGTCCTCACGCTCGTCTTCTCCACCATGTTCCGTTTTAATATCGAGAACTATCCCGTCTACCTCATCTTGGGTATGACGCTGTTCTCGCTTATGGCCGACTCTACCAACGCCGGCATGCTCTCCATCATCGACTCCTCAGCCCTTCTCAAGAAGGTGCGTATCGAGAAGGTGGTGTTCCCGCTTGAGAAGGTCTTCTTCGCGGTGGTCAACTACCTTTTCTCGTTCATCGCCGTATTGGGCGTCATGCTGTTCTTCCGCATATCGCCTTCGCCCACGATGCTGGCGTTTCCGCTCCTGCTCATCTACGTCTTCTTGTTCTGCACCGGTATCTCGCTTTTGCTGAGTGCGCTCACGGTCTTTTTCCGCGATGTCATTCACCTCTGGAGCGTCGTGATCACCGCTTGGAACTACCTCACGCCTGTTTTCTGGCCTGAGAGCTACCTCGAGAATCTCTCGGGTGGTCTGCAGGGGCTTCTGCTCACCGTTGAGCATCTCAACCCCATGTATTACTTCATCTCCTACATGCGTCAGATCATGATGTACGGCACCATGCCTGACCTGCAGTTCAACCTGATGTGCCTGCTCTTTGCCGTGGTCACGTTTGCCGTGGGACTCTTTGTCTTCCGCAAGACCGAGCACAAGTTCATTCTGTACATTTAGTCACGGAGGGCCCCGATGTCTGCAACCGACACGCCTGAAAGCACTGTGGCCACTCCCGAGTCTGTCGTTGTGGTCGACCATGTCAACATGGTCTTCAATATGGCCAGCGAGCGCCTGAACAGCCTCAAGGAGTACTTCCTTGCGCTTGTGAAGGGCAAGCTCATGTTCAAGGAGTTCCGCGCCTTGAACGACATCTCGTTCACTGTGAACCGCGGCGATGTCTTCGGTTTGGTGGGCACGAACGGCTCGGGCAAGTCCACCATGCTCAAGATCATCGCGGGCGTACTTGAGCCAACGAACGGTTCCTGCCGCGTCAACGGCACCATTGCCCCGCTCATCGAGCTGGGCGCCGGCTTTGACTTCGAGCTCACGGCCCGTGAGAACATCTATCTCAACGGAGCCCTTTTGGGCTATTCCAAGCAGTTCATCGAGGAAGCGTTCGACGACATCGTCGACTTTGCCGAGCTGCGCGACTTCCTCGACGTGCCGCTCAAGAACTATTCGAGCGGCATGGTGGCGCGCATCGCCTTTGCCATCGCCACGGCCACCAAGCCTGACCTGCTTATCGTTGACGAAGTCCTTTCCGTGGGCGACTTCCTGTTCCAGCAGAAGTGCGAGCAGCGCATCAACAGCCTCATCAACGACGACCACGTCACCGTCCTCATCGTTTCTCACTCCACCGAGCAGATCGAGCGCCTGTGCAATCGCTGTGTCTGGATTGAGAAGGGCCAGCTGCGCATGGTTGGTCCCGCCCAGGAGGTCTGCCAGGCGTACCGCTCCTTGGGACAGTAGCGCGATGACTCGCGACGTTGCACCCTTCGCCTCGCACACCGATACCGTGTGCACCGCACGCGCCTCGTCTGTGGACGAGCGCGTTGCGGGTGTTTGCGCGCCAGTGGGGGAGGACGCCCCTTTCTTCTCCATCGTGATGCCCTGCTACGGTGTGGAGGCCTACATCGGCCAGGCCCTTGAGTGTATCTTGAAGCAGACCGAGCGCTCTTGGGAGCTTATCGTGGTCGACGACGCCACGCCTGACGCCTCTGCCTCCATTGCCGAGCGTGCGGCTGCAGGCGATGCGCGCATTCGTGTCGTGCACCATGAGCGCAACCTCGGTCTCTCAGGTGCGCGCAACACGGGAATCTCCCAGGCTCGGGGTGAGTATGTGTGGATCTGCGACCCTGACGACACCTATGAGCCCGATGTGCTGAGCCGTGCGCGGCGCGCTCTCGAGCGCAGCCACGCCGATGTGTGCCTCTTCGGGTACTGCGAGGAGTATTACGACGAGTCGGGCGCCTTCATGTACCGCAACGACCTGCCGCTTGAGGCGGGGGAGTACCTCTCACCGCAAGACTGGCACAGCCTTGTCATCGCTTGGGAGAGTTCCACGCACTTTGGGTACGCGTGGAACAAAATCTATCGTCGCGCATGTATTGAAGAGGGTCCTTGCACCTACGAGAATGTGCGCCTCATCGAAGACGTGCTTTTCAACGTCGACTTCTTTGCCCAGGCACGCTCGGTTGTGGTTTTAGGCGGCACTCCCTACCATTATGCCAAGCGCAAGGGCTCGAGCCTCACGAACGCCAATGCCTATGGCGCGCGCGAGTACTTTGACCTGCATGTGCGTCGCGTGAGTGCCCTGCGCGACCTTTTGCGCTCATGGGACGTGCTCGACGAGCATGCCGCCGGCATCTTGGGCGGGCTCTATGGCCGCTATGTCCTTTCGGCTCTGGAGCGCGCATGCTATCCTCGCGAGGGGCTTTCGCATGGGCAGCGCATCGCCTGGTGCCGAGAGATTTTGGACATCGAGCTTTCTCGCACGTTGCTGCCGCAGGCGTGCGACCAGGGCAGTCGCGCCCTTCGCGCGGGGCTTTCCGTGCTCAAGATGTCTTCGCCGCGCTTGTGCGTGGCATTTGCGCGCACCATATACCTCGTCCACACGAAGGCCTACGGCGTGTTCACGCGCCTGCGGTCGGGGAGATGACCGCCATGCCCGCTTCCGGCCAAGTCGCGCCCGTTCTCACGGTCGCCATGCCTTGCTACAACGTCGCGCGCTACCTCGAGCGCGGCCTCGCCTCGTTCGACGACGTCCGCCTCGAGGGTCTGGTCGAGCTCATCGTGGTTGACGACGGTTCCACCGATGCCACGGCTTCCATTGCGCAGGCTTTTGTCGAGCGCCGACCCCAGGTCTTTCGTCTCATCAGCAAGCCCAACGGTGGCCACGGCTCTGCGGTCAATGCAGGTTTGGCGCAGGCTCGCGGCGCGTATTTCCGCGTTGTCGACGGCGACGACTGGGTCGATACCGACGAGCTCGTGCGATTCGCGCAGCTCCTTGCCCAGGCTACCTCCGACCTCGTGGTTGACGTCAAGACGGAAGTGGATATGGCGACCATGTCTCCGCGCGTTTTCCCGCTTCCCGCCGAGCTTGCACAGGGCGAGTCCTGCGACCTCGAGAGCGTGTGCATGCTCGACGCCTTTGCGCCCAACGTTATGATTCACACGCTCACTGCGCGCGTCGCCTACTTGCGCTCCATCTCGCTTCACCTTCTGGAAAAGACGTTCTACGAGGACCTCGAGTTCGTGGTGAAGGCCACGCTCGACGCCGCCGACGTGGAGTTCGTCGACACGCGCGTCTACCAGTACCTTGTGGGCAACGCCAGCCAGTCGGTGGCCGACGAGGGCTATGTGCGCAGGTGGGACGACCATACGCGCGTCTGCGAGGAACTTCTGGCGCTCCTGAGTTCTCGTAAGCAGGATTTGTCGCCCATACGCCTTGCCTACCTGCAGCGTCGATGCGCGTTGCTGTCCAACACGCACTACAACATCGCCCTCATCTTTGACAAGGACCGTGCCCGCGGCGCACGCCGCGCCAAGGCCTATCGTGCCGCGTTGCGCGCAAACCATCCCGACGTCGCCCGTTTGTCGGACTCGCACTACCGCAAGGCGATGGTTCTTCATGTTCTTGGCGTAGACAGTCAAAAGAAACTCGACAGTCTCCGGAGGTAGATTTATAATGCTGCAAACCTTTAAGTGCGGTACCGTGAGACCGCCAAGGACCATCAGCGAAATAGTGCTCGCGTTATGAATGCTAGAGCGTCCGATGCCTCACGGGTGTTGGGCGCTTTTTTCATGAAAGGAGCGTGAGGTGGCAGAAGAGCTCAAGCCCAAGGCGGTCGTCATGGACGCCGATGCTGTGTCGCGTGCGATGACGCGCATAGCGCACGAGATTCTCGAGGCCAACGGCGGGGCAGACAACCTCGTCATCGTCGGTATCGTGACCCGCGGCAAGGACCTCGCCGAGGATCTCTGCACAAGGATCGAGTCTATCGAGGGCACCCGCCCTGAGATGGGCACCCTCGACATCAGCCTGTACCGAGACGACTACGGCAGGCGCATTGCGCCCGTCCTGCACGGTACCTCTCTTCCTTTTTCACTCGAGGGCAAGACGGTCGTCCTGGTAGATGACGTGTTGTTCACGGGCCGTACCATCCGTGCCGCGCTTGACGCGCTCATGGACTACGGCCGCCCCGATGCGGTGCGCCTGGCGGTCGTCGTCGACCGTGGCCATCGCGAGTTGCCCATCAGGGCCGATTACGTGGGCAAGAACGTGCCCTCTTCGCACGCTGAGACCGTGCATGTGTGCCTCGAGCCGTACGACGGCAAGACGGCGGTTGAGATTTGGGACGCCCAGGATTGGGCGGCCGTGAAGGCGGCCCGTCACGAGGGGAGAACGGCATGCTAAGCGTGCGCAACCTCATCAATACCCCGGAGCTTACGCGCGACGACATCGAGCAGATTCTCGATTGCGCGCACACCTTCGAGGAAGTCAATTCCCGCACCATCAAGAAGCTCCCGACCCTTCGCGGTCGCACGGTGGTGAACCTGTTCCTCGAGCCCTCCACGCGCACGAAGAGCTCCTTTGAGCTTGCCTGCAAGCGTCTGGGCGCCGACACGCTTTCTGTTGCGGGTTCTTCGAGCTCGGTGGTGAAGGGCGAGTCGCTCGTCGACACCGTCAAGACGCTCGACTCCATGGGCGTGGACATGTACATCTGCCGCGCCAAGAACGCGGGCACCCCCAACATCGTGGCTGCCACTTCCCAGGCCCGCGTGGTCAACGCCGGCGACGGCAAGCACGCCCATCCCACCCAGGCCCTGCTCGACCTGTACACCATCCGCAAGCGGTTCGGCCACATCGACGGCCTGCGCGTGGGCATCGTGGGCGACTCGGTGCACTCCCGCGTTGTGGGCTCGCTTGCCCCGGCGCTCGTGAAGATGGGTGCCGAGGTGACGCTTGTGGGCCCGGGCCCCTTCCTGCCCGCCCGCCCCGATGTGCTTGGTGCCAAGAGCACCCGCGACTTCGACGCGCTCCTTCCCGACCTCGACGTCGTGTACATGCTGCGTGTCCAGCAGGAGCGCATGGAGGGTGCCTCCATTCCTTCCACGAGGGATTACTCGCTGCTGTTCGGTCTCGACGAGCGCCGTGCCAAGCTCATGGCCCCGCAGGCCGTCGTCATGCACCCCGGCCCCATCAACCGTGGTGTCGAGATGTGCTCTCAGGTGGCAGACGCCGCCAACTCGCTTATCACGAGCCAGGTCAACGCAGGTGTGAGCGTGCGTATGGCCGTTATCTATCTTCTTCTTGGAGGTGAAGGCAATGTTGTTGCTTAAGGGTGGCCATCTCGTCGACCCCCAGGTCGGGCTCGACGCCGTGCTCGACGTGCTTGTGGGCGACGACGGCAAGATCTGCCAGCTCGGCGAAGCCATCGAGCCCGCTGAGGGCTGCCAGGTCGTTGATGCGGCCGGAAAGTATGTCATCCCCGGTCTCGTGGACATCCACGTGCATTTCCGCGACCCCGGCCTTGAGTACAAGGAGACCATCGAGGGCGGTTGTCGCTCGGCTGCCAAGGGCGGCTACACCGATGTGTGCACCATGCCCAACACCAAGCCCGTGTGCGACGATGCCCCCGTTGTCGTCTACCAGCTTGCCAAGGCTGCGGCCGCCGGGCTTGCCCGCGTCCATCCCATCGGCGCCATCACCAAGGGTGAGGCTGGCGAGAGCCTGGCCGAGATCGGCAACCTCTACAAGGCGGGCGTGTGCGCCTACTCCGACGACGGCCGCGGCGTGCAGTCTGCCGGCATGCTGCGCACTGCCATGGACTACATCGCGCAGTTCGACCGCGTCGCCATCAGCCACTGCCAGGACGAGTCGGTCGTGGGCAAGGGCGTCGTGAACGAGGGTGTCGTCTCGAGCCGCCTGGGCCTGGCCGGTTGGCCTGCCCAGGGCGAGGAAGTCCAGGTCGGTCGCGACATTCTTCTCTCTGAGCTTACGGGCTGCCCCCTGCATATCGCCCACGTTACCACGGCCCAGGCCGTTGACATGGTCGTGCGCGGTCGCGAGCGCGGCATCGAGGTCAGCTGCGAGGTGTGCCCGCACCACCTGTTCCTCTGCGAGGACGACATCACCGACGATTACGACACCAACTACAAGATGAACCCGCCGCTGCGCACCCATGACGACATGCTGGCTCTCCAGGAGGCCCTCTGCGACGGTCGCATCGACTGCATCGTGAGCGACCATGCACCCCACGCGGCGCACGAGAAGGCGCTCGAGTTCGAGCTTGCCCCCTTCGGCATCGTCGGCCTTGAGACCGAGCTGCCGCTCGTCCTCACGCACCTGGTCAACACCGGCAAGATGAGCTGGAACCGCCTTGTTGACGCCATGTGCGTGCGTCCCCGCCAGATCTGCCGCCTGCCGCGCGTCGCGATCGAGGCCGGCTGCGAGGCCACGCTCACCGTGGTCGACCCCGCCGAGCGTTTTACCGTGACCGAGGACTTCCTCGAGTCGCGTGCCAAGAACTCGCCCTTCATCGGCGCCGAGCTTTGCGGCCGCGCCGTGTACGCCTTCGTCGAAGGCAAAGCCATACTTGCTAACGGAGAGGTGGTTTCCCAGTGAACCCTTTGATTGATGACGGCTCCACCCCTAGGGCCCTGCTCGCACTCGAAGACGGCAGCGTGTTCGAGGGCCTGTCCTGCGGTGCCGCCGGCGAGACCTTCGGCGAGGTCGTGTTCAACACCTCCATGGTGGGCTACCAGGAGATCGTGAGCGACCCCTCCTACGCCGGCCAGATCGTCACGCTGACCTACCCGCAGGTGGGCAACTACGGCGTGTGCGAGGAGGTCATGCAGTCCCCCGAGCTCTACCTGCGCGGTCTGGTCGTGCGCGACATGTGCCGCACCCCCAACAACTGGACGAGCACGGGCAGCCTGCCTGAGCTGCTGAGCAACCACGGCGTCGTGGCCATCGAGGGCGTCGACACCCGCGCCCTTACCCTTACCATCCGCGACAAGGGAGCCATGCGCGCCGCCATCTCCACGGTCGACCTCGACCCCGAGAGCCTTGTCGCCCGCGTGCGTGCAAGTGAGCGCATCTCCGAGCACAACTTCGTGCCCGACGTCTCCCGCAAGGAGATCGTCACCCTTCCCGCCCAGGGCGAGCGCCGCTTCCGCGTCGTCGCTTTTGACTGCGGCGTCAAGCAGGGCATTCTCGACGGTCTGACGAGCCGCGGCTGCGAGGTCACCGTCGTGCCGTGGGACACCCCCGCCGAGAAGGTCCTCGAGATGGATCCCGACGGCGTCTTCTTCTCCAATGGCCCGGGCGACCCCGAGCAGGTCGGCCCCACGGCCGCCGCTGCCCGTGCCATCATCGGCAAGAAGCCCGTGTTCGGCATCTGCCTGGGCAACCAGCTCATCTCCATCGCCGCTGGCTCCGAGATTGAAAAGCTGCCCTACGGCCACCACGGCGGCAACGAGCCGGTCATGAACCTGCTCACCGGCAAGGTCGAGATTACGGCCCAGAACCACAACTACGGCCTGGTCTTCAAGACCATGGGCGAGCTTGTCCCCGAGCTGTCCGGCGGTGTCACCGAGCACTTCGACGACATGCGCGAGTGGAGCCGCCGCGGCATCGCACCCGTCGTGATGACCAAGGAGCTCGGCCGCGTGCGTCTGACCCACGTCAACCTCAACGACGGCACGCCCGAGGGCATCCAGTTCCTCGACGCGCCCACGTTCTCTGTGCAGTACCACCCCGAGGCTTGCCCCGGCCCGCACGACTCCGCCTACCTCTTCGAGGCCTTCTGCCGCCTCATGGAGGGCAAGGAAGACTATCTAGCCATCGACGTTCGCGAGGGGAGGCGCTTCTAGATGCCGAAGCGCACCGACATTAAGAAGATTCTCGTTATCGGCTCGGGCCCCATCGTCATTGGCCAGGCCTGCGAGTTCGACTATTCCGGCACTCAGGCCTGCCGTGCTCTTCGCGAGCAGGGCTATGAGGTCGTCCTGGTCAACTCCAACCCGGCCACCATCATGACCGACCCCGACACGGCCGACCGCACCTACGTCGAGCCCATCACGCCCGAGTCGGTGGAGCGCGTCATCGCCAAGGAGCGCCCCGACGCGCTGCTCCCCAACATGGGCGGCCAGACCGCGCTTAACTGCGCCGTCGCCCTCGGCGAGGCCGGCGTCCTCGACAAGTACGGCGTCGAGACCATCGGCTGCGACGTCGACTCCATCAAGATCGGCGAGGACCGCAAGCTCTTCGCCGAGGCTATGGCCGACATCAACCTCGAGGTTGCCCGCTCCGGCTTCGCCTACTCGATGGCCGATGCCGAGAACATCGTCGCTGACCTGGGCTTCCCCGTCGTCATCCGCCCCTCCTTCACGCTGGGCGGCGCCGGCGGCGGCGTAGCCTACGACATGGCCGGCCTGCGCGAGATCGTCTCGCAGGGCCTGGAGCTCTCTCCGGCCCACGAGGTCCTCGTCGAGGAGTCCATCGAGGGTTGGAAAGAGATCGAGATGGAGGTCATGCGTGACGCTGCCGGCAACGGCATCATCATCTGCTCCATCGAAAACCTCGACCCCATGGGCGTGCACACCGGCGACTCCATCACCGTCGCCCCTGCTCAGACCCTGACCGACGTTGAGCTGCAGCGTCTGCGCGACTACTCGCTGGCAGTCCTGGAGCGCGTCGGCGTCGCCACGGGCGGCTCCAACGTGCAGTTCGCCGTCAACCCCACCAACGGCCGCATCATCATCATTGAGATGAACCCCCGCGTGAGCCGTTCCTCCGCTCTCGCCTCCAAGGCCACGGGCTTCCCCATCGCCAAGGCTGCCGCGCTTCTCGCCGTGGGCTACACGCTCGACGAGATTCTCAACGACATCACCCGCGTGACGCCCGCCTGCTTCGAGCCCTCCATCGACTACTGCGTCGTCAAGGTTCCCCGCTTTGCCTTCGAGAAGTTCAAGGGCACCGACGAGACCCTCACCACGCGCATGAAGTCGGTCGGCGAGGTCATGGCCATCGGCCGCACCTTCGAGGAGGCCCTGCAGAAGGCCATGCGCTCCCTCGAGCTCGGCCATGACGGCCTGGGCGCCGACGGCAAGGACGACTTCGACGAGAGCCGCTTCCGCGAGCTCGTGAGCCGCCCCACGCCCGAGCGCATCTACTACGTGGCCGAGGCCCTGCGTCGCGGCTGGAGCATCGAGGACGTCAACTCGCTCAACAACATCGACCCGTGGTTCCTCAACCGTATCGCCGACATCGTGAAGGCCGAGAAGGTCATTGCCGACAAGGGTCTCGCCGGCCTCGATGCCGAGACGATGCACCTGGTCAAGGCCACGGGCTTCTCCGACCGTCAGGTCGCTTGGCTCACCAAGACCGACGAGGACACGGTGCGCGCCCGCCGCAAGGAGCTGGGCGTCGTCCCCAATATCAAGACGGTCGACACCTGCGCCGGCGAGTTCCCGGCCCGCACAAGCTACCACTACAAGACCTACGAGGGCCAGGGCGCAAGCGAGTTCCGTGAGGCCGAGAAGCCCCGCGCCATCATCCTGTCGGCCGGCCCCAACCGCATCGGCCAGGGCATCGAGTTCGACTACTGCTGCTGCCATGCGGCCTACGCCCTGCACGACCAGGGCTATGAGACCGTCATGATCAACTGCAACCCTGAGACGGTCTCCACCGACTACGACACCTCCGACCGCCTGTACTTCGAGCCGCTTACCTTCGAGGACGTCATGGACATCGTCGAGGCCGAGAAGCCCGCAGGCGTCATCGTGACGCTCGGCGGCCAGACGCCCATCAAGCTCGCCAAGCGCCTTGCCGACGCCGGCGTGCCGATCATGGGCACCCAGCCCGAGGCCATCGACCTTGCCGAGGACCGCGAGCTGTTCAGCGAGCTGCTCGACAAGCTCGACATCTCCTATCCCGCCTCCTCCACGGCCGAGACCTACGAGGACGCCGTCGAGGTCGCCGGCCGCATCGGCTACCCGCTGCTCGTTCGCCCCAGCTACGTGCTCGGCGGCCGCGGCATGGCCATCGTCTACGATCCCAAGAGCCTGCGCACCTACATGGACGAGGCTGCCCATGTCACGCCCGACCACCCCGTCTACCTCGACTCCTTCCTTGAGGACGCCGTCGAGCTCGATGTCGATGCCTTGGCTGACGGCACCGAGTGCTACGTGGGCGCGGTTCTCGAGCACATCGAGGAGTGTGGCATCCACTCGGGCGACTCTGCCTGCTGCACGCCGCCCTTCAGCCTCTCCGACAAGCTCGTCGAGCGCGTGTGCGAGATTACCCGCCAGCTGGCCCTTGCCACGGGTGTGCGCGGCCTCATGAACGTGCAGTACGCCGTGAAGGACAACACCGTCTCGGTCATCGAGATGAACCCGCGCGCCTCGCGCACTGTTCCCTTCTCGAGCAAGGCCATGGGCGTGCCGCTGGCCAAGTACGCTGCCCTTATCATGCAGGGTGCCAAGATTGCCGACCTCAACCTGCCGGCCTCCAACCGCGAGCTGGGCTACTACGCCTGCAAGGAAGCTGTCATGCCCTTCGGCCGCTTCCCCGGCGCCGACGTCGTTCTCGGCCCTGAGATGAAGTCGACCGGCGAGGTCATGGGCATTGGTCGCAGCTTCCCTGAGGCATACGCCAAGACCCAGCTTGCCATCGATTACTCGCTGCCCACCGAGGGCACCTGCTTCATCTCGGTCAACGACCGCGACAAGCGCAACGTCATCCCGATTGCCCGCGACCTGTCCAACCTGGGCTTCAAGATCGTGAGCACCTCCGGTACCGCCAAGGCCCTGCGTGCCGCTGGCATCGAGGTTGAGGTTGCCCGCCGCATGAGCGAGATGCACCCCAACATCGGCGACGTCATCGCAGCCGGTGGCATCCAGTTCATGATCAACACCCCCGGCGGTGCCGGTACCCGTAACGACGGCTTCAAGCTGCGCAGCGCAGCCGTTCGTCACAGCCTGTGCTACGTCACCACGCTGTCGGCCGCCAGTGCCTTTGTCTCGGCCATCCAGCTCGTTCAGCGCTCCAAGCTCGAGGCCTTCGCACTGCAGGATCTGGCGTCGATGGGGGAGGAGTAGGGCATGCCCGTACCTTCCACCGCGTATTGTTACGATTTCAAAATCCTCGAGAACGAGCAGGTAGCACCCCAGATGATGCGCCTGCGTCTCGAGTGCCCCGAGCTTGCCCGCTCCATTGAGCCGGGCCAGTTCATGAACCTGAGGGTTCCGGGCGACCCCAGTGAGATTCTGCGCCTGCCGTTCTCCTGGTCCTGCAAGGACGCGGAGGCTGGCTGGGTGGAGTTTGCTTACCTGGTGATCGGCAAGGGTACCGAGCGCCTTGCCGGTCTTCACGTGGGCACGACCTCCGACCTTCTTGGACCTGCCGGTCATGGCTGGCAGGTCCCTGCCGGGGCCAAGCGTGCCATGGTCGTGGGCGGCGGTTCGGGTGTCGTGCCTGTGGTGCCGCTCGTGGGCGCTCTGCGCGAGGCAGGCGTGGCCTGCGACTTCGTGCAGGGTGCCCCCACGGCCGCCCGCGTCATCTACGAGAAGGAGATCTGCGAGGGCGGCGCCGAGCTCTTCATCAGCACCGATGACGGCACGCGCGGCACGCACGGCTTCACCACCGCCGTTGCCGAAAAGCTTCTCGGCGAGCGCGACTACGACGTCGTCTTCACCTGCGGCCCCCAGCCGATGATGTGCGGCATCTGGAAGCTTGCGCAGGCTCACGGCGTCGCATGCCAGGTCTCCATGGAGAAGCTCATGGCCTGCGGTTTCGGCGTGTGCACCACGTGCCTTTGCGAAACCATCATGGGTCGCAAGGGTGCCTGCATGGACGGCCCCGTCTTCGACGCAGCGGAGGTGATCTGGTGAGCGGCGTGAACATGGCCGTCGATTTTGCCGGCATCAAGATGAAGAACCCCATCAACACCGCCTCCGGCACGTTTGGTGCGGGTTATCAGTTCCAGCACTTCATGGACGTCACCGCCCTGGGTGCCATCACCACCAAGGGCGCCTCCGCCGTGCCGTGGCCGGGCAACCCCCAGCCCCGCATGGCCGAGGTCTGCTCGGGCATGCTCAACTCGGTTGGTCTCACCAACCCCGGTGTGCGTGCTCTTGTGGAGGACTGCGGCGAGTATCTCGAGGGCCTCACGAAGGCTGGCACGGCGGTCATCTGCCAGGTTGCCGGTCACAGCGTCCAAGAGTACATCGATGCGCTCGACCTCTACGAGGAGCTTGCCCCGTGGGCGAGCGGCTTCGAGCTCAACATCTCCTGCCCCAACGTCTCGAAGGGCGGCCTGGCCATGGGTGCCACGCCCGAGAGCGCGGCGGAGGTCGTGGCTGCATGCCGCCCGCACACCAAGCGCCCCCTCATCGTGAAGCTGGCGCCCGCCCGCGCCAAGGAGGTCGCTCCCGCCGTTGAGGCCGCCGGTGCCGATGGCCTCACCGTCATCAACACGATCCCCGCGATGTCCATCGACGTGCGCACGCGCAGGAGCCGTGTGTCGCGTCCCACGGCCGGTCTCTCCGGTCCTGCCATCCACGCCATCGCGGTACGCATCGCCTGGGAGGTCTGCCAGGCCGTGAGCATTCCTGTGTGCGGCATCGGCGGCATCACTTCCGGCGAGGACGCAGCCGAGTTCATCCTCGCAGGCTGCCGCGCCGTGTCGGTGGGCACCCAGAACATGGTGGAGCCCGCCGCCTCCGTTCGCATCCTCGGTGAGCTCGAGCAGTGGGCCGCCAGCCAGGGCGTGTCCGACATCAACGAGCTCGTGGGAGGTTTCATATGCTAGAGGCTGCCGATCACGTCATCGTCGCATTCGACTGCACCCAGGAGCGCGCCTACGAGCTGGCCGACGAGCTTTCCGGCCAGCTTGCCTGGGCAAAGGTCGGCATGGAGCTCTTCTATGCCTGCGGAGCCGACCTCGTGCGCGATCTTAAAGCCCGTGGTCTCAAGGTGTTCCTCGACCTCAAGCTCAACGACATCCCCAACACCGTGAAGTGCGCCTCGCGCGTGCTTGCCGGCCTGGGTGTCGACATGATGACGATCCACGCATCGGGCGGTCCCGCCATGGTGGCGGCTGCCCGTGAGGGTCTCGACGAGGGCGCAGCGGCCGCTGGCTTGCCCGCACCCAAGCTCCTCGCCGTCACGGTGCTCACGAGCATGGATGCCGCCCAGCTTGCCGCCGTGGGCGTGGAGCATCCCATCGCCGAGCAGGCCGACCTGCTTGCCCGCATGGCGCTCGACAACGGTGCCGACGGCGTGGTGTGCTCTGCCTTCGAGGCTGCCGCCATGCGCCGCTCCCTCGGCGAGCAGGCCCTCATCGTGACGCCCGGCATCCGCCCCGCGGGTGCCGCCGCGGGCGACCAGTCCCGCGTCGCGACGCCTGCCATGGCCATCGGCGAGGGTTCGACCCACCTGGTCGTGGGTCGTCCCGTCACCAAGGCCGACGTTCCTGCCACGGCCCTGTCTGCCATCCTCGACGAGGTGCAGGGCGTGCTCGACCAGGCGAAGGGTGAGTAGCATGGGTCGTCTCTTCGTCGTCTCGGGTCCTGCCGGCGCAGGCAAGGGCACCATTTTGGGCCGCGTGCGCGAGCAGCGCCCCGACCTGGCGCTCAGCGTCTCCGCCACGACGCGCGCCCCGCGTGTCGGCGAGCAGGAGGGCGTCTCCTACTACTTCCTCACCGAGGAGGAGTTCCGTCGTCGCATCGACGCCGGCGACTTCCTTGAGTGGGCCAACGTTCACGGCAACCTCTACGGCACGCTGGTGAGCGAGGTTCGCTCCAGGCTTGAGGGTGCCTCGCTCATCCTGGAGATCGATCCCCAGGGTGCCATGAACGTGCGCCGCATGATGCCCGACTGCGTGCTCGTCTTCATTGCTCCGCCGAGCGTGGAAGTGCTGCGCGAGCGCCTTATCGGACGTGGCTCTGAGACGCCGGAGACGCTTGCCGTGCGCTTGGCTGACGCCGAGCAAGAGATGCTGACCGCCAAAGATTATGACGAGGTTGTAGTTAACGACAATCTCGACGTTGCAGTTCAGCGTTTCATGGAGATAATGAAACGTTACGAAGAGTAATCTTTAACCTGCAACACTCAGCCCATTCGGGCGGGTCTGGAAGGATGGATAATGTCCGTAGTTGATCCCACCATTGACGAGCTGCTTGCTGTGACCGACGAGAACCGCTTCCTTTTGTGCGAGATGGCGGCCCGCCGTGCCCGTGACATCAACGATATGATGCGCAACCAGCACAACCGCGCCGAGCAGCTTGCTGATATCGAGGATATCTCGATGTTCATGAGCGACGACGAGGGCCATGCTCCCAACCCGCTTTCCATCGCCTTCAGCGAGATTGCTCCCAAGCATGACGAGGATGGCGACCTGGAGCCGGGTTCCCTGAGCTTTGACGAGCGCAACCTCAACAAGGCACTCGGCCTTGCCGAGGCCCCCGAGGCTGAGGAAGAGGTCTCCATCGACGACCTCGTCTCCCAGATCGACGAGGCCCTCGAGGCTCAGCCCGCCGAGGCTGCCGAGGTTGCTGCCGACGACGAGCCTGCGCAGGCTTAGTCGTGGCGGCGTTTGTTTGCCTGGTCCACTATCACGAGATCGGTCTCAAGGGAAACAATCGCAGCACGTTCGAGCATAAGTTGATCGACAACTTGCGGGCAACCCTCAAGGGGTTGCCCGTTTCGTCTGTCGAGCGCATCTCCGGACACCTGCTTGTGAGGCTTGCCCCTGCTGCCGACTATGATGCGGCCATGACTGTCTATGGGCGCATTCGCCAGACCCCTGGCGTTGCCCGCGTGTCATTCGCTCGCTGCTGCGAGGTCTCAAGCGAGCAGTATTGCGAGGCGGCCTATCTTGAGCTCGCTGCATCAGGCGATTTCGAGAGCTTCAAGGTCGACTCGCGCCGCTCCAACACCAACATCGCCCTCAATTCGCTCGACCTCAACAGGGAGGTCGGCTCGTATCTGTGCGAGCGCTTCCCCGACAAGGTCGTGCGCATGAAGGGGCAGGACCGCACGGTACACGTCTACGTCATCCAGGGCTCGGTCTACGTGTACGTCAAGACCGACGAGGGCGTCGGCGGTCTTCCGGTCGGCTCGGCCGGCAAGGTCATCTCGCTTCTGAGCAGCGGCATAGACTCCCCGGTGGCTTCCTGGCGCATGCTGCGTCGAGGGGCGATCGTTGTGGGCCTGCACTTCTCGGGCCGTCCCCAGACCTCCGACACGAGCGAGTGGCTTGTGCAGGACATCATCGAGAAGCTGTCGCCTGCCGGCGGCTTCGGAAGGCTCTACGTGGTGCCGTTCGGTGACATTCAGCGCCGCATTGCCCGCGCCGTGCCCGATGACCTGCGCATCATCATGTATCGCCGCATGATGTTCTCGTTTGCCTGTCGCTTGTCTGCCATCGAGCATGCAAAGGCCCTGGTCACGGGCGAGAGCCTGGGTCAGGTTGCCTCTCAGACGCTTGAGAACATCATGGCGGTCGACGAGATGTCCACTCTCCCCGTGTTCCGCCCGCTTATCGGCAGCGACAAGCGCGAGATCATGGCGGAGGCCGAGCGCCTCGGCACGCTTGAGATCTCCAATCAGAAGGCGGCCGACTGCTGCACGCTCTTCATGCCGCGCAGCCCCGAGACGCACGTGCGTCTTTCTGAGGCTCACGAGGTGTGGGATTCGTTTGACCACGAGGCCATGCTCGACGAAATGATGGACCTGCTGGAGTACCGCAGCTTCAACTGCCCCTCCTACGTGGCTCCCAAGCAGTTCCACGAGATCCACCCCGAGCTTGCTCCCGCCTTGAAGCTCTAGCCCCCCAAGGCGCGATGTGCGTGACGGGCGTCACACGCCGCGTGACGTAGGTCACATGTGACGTACTTGTGACAAAATTAATGTGTCTACCTGCTGGTTTGACGCAATTGAGACAAGACACACCCCCGTGGTGAGCCGTATGGTTCGCTCCGGGGGTGTTTTGTTGTGGCTCAGGTAAAGTCGTCTCAGTTCAAGCAAATGCGTGTGGGGAGCCCTGTGGATGATTGCGGAAGCAGGGTTGATGTTGGCAATAATGCGCAGGCATCGGCACCCCAGGGGAGCACGGGGATGTCGGATGCAGGGTCGCGCCCAACGTGGGCGAACGGGGTCGATCGTTGCGAGGAGTGTTCCAAGGCCGGGCAGCCAACAAGGGGAGCCGTGGCGGTGGATCGGTCGGCTGCGAGTCGGTTTGCCGGGGGTGGGCCAGTCGCGGGTAAGCCTGTTGCGAGCCGCCCTGGCGGGAGGGGGTTTGAAGCAGGCCAGTCTGCTGTGGGCCAACACGTTTCATTCGACTACGCGAGCCGCATGGGGACGGTGCGCGAAAGGGCGCGGCAGGCGCTGAAGGTGCAGATGCCCTCGAAGCCCGTGTTAGTTGCCATCGCCGTGCTCATGGCGGTTTGCATTGTGCTCGGAGTCGTTGCGGTGCGTGGCGTGTTCGACACGGGAGTCGTCATTACGCGTGGTTCAGATTATGTGACGCAATCAAATGGCGATGAGTCATCTCGAGGAAGCGCTGAGCCGGAATCTGGGTCGGAGGAGACGCGGCTGGAGTCAGGCATGCCTGCGGAAGGGCTGGGAACGACGGGGTTGCATGCGGGTTCGGACGCCGCAGGGTCGGTTGCAGCGAGCTCGACGGTGACGGGGCCGGATACGATGAGTTCGGTTGCTGCAGGGGCGGGAGTTCCTGGCGTAAGCGTGCAATCTGTCGATCCTGCCGATACCGCTGCGGTCGATACGGCCAATGATACATACATATGCATATATGTTGCAGGCAGCGTCGTAAACCCTGGTGTGTACAACCTTGCCGAGGGTTCGCGCGTGTATGAGGCAATCGAAATGGCGGGCGGAGCAGCTCCCGGGGCAGACCTGGCCTCCATCAACCTCGCAAAGCCCCTGGCTGATTCCGAAATGGTCTATGTTCCGGCGGAGGGGGAGACGCCGTCGGCCTCGTATGCGGCGGGTGCGGCCCCGACGTCTGCCGCAGGGGGCGCCCAGGGTTCCGGGCCTGTCAACATCAACACGGCCGGTGTCGAGGAACTCAAGACGCTCAACGGCATTGGTGACTCGCTCGCTCAGGCCATTGTCGACGACCGGGAGCGCAATGGACCTTTTACGAGCGTCGACGATCTTGTGCGCGTGAGTGGCATCGGAGCCAAGACGCTTGCGAGGTTCGCGGACAAGGTCTGCGTATGAGGGGAGGGAGCCGCAGGAAAGATTCTGACATGCCTGTGCGGCCTGCGCTTCCTGTGACGCTGCCGTGTGCCTTCTGCGTGTGGGCGGCGGTGTGGTGGGTGGGTCATAGCTGGGATGGCAGCGTTGCCGTCCCGGTCCTGGTCGTTCCCGTCGCATTTTTGGCGATAGCTGCGCTTATGGCCGGCAAATGGTTCGGTAAGCCCGCGGCACTCTTGTTCGCAGCGCTCGCCGCGTCATGGGCCTTTGGTTTTGTAACAGCAAGCCTGCACTTTGCCCAGCAAGACGTGGCGGCCGCCGATGCCAGGCGGGAGGGCGTTGCCTCGTATGCCTACGTGGTGCAGACAGACCCGCGCACGTCCTCGTACGGAAGCGTGCGCTTTCGTGCTCGCGCGGTACCCCGCGAAGGCGTGGACGCGTCGAGTTTCGACGTGTGGGTGAGCCTCAGTCTCGACTCCGAGGGCTCCCAAGAGGTCCCGCATCTGGGGGAGGTTCTCGATCTGCGCGGCGCCTTCGTGGGCCTCGATCGCACGCAGGATTATGAGGCGAGCCTCTACCTGCAAGGATGTGCGCTTAAAGTCCGTGCTATCGACGCTGGCTCGCAAGGGTTCGCGTCTGGTCCCGTGGGCGCGGTTCGCTCTTTCAGGGCGCAGATGCTCTCTCGTCTCGGCCCTCTGGATGAGGAGGCCCCATCTCTTATAGCGGGTGTTGCGTTTGGCGACCAGGCGGCTGTCGCGTCGAGTGGTGTTTCCGATACGTTTTCAAAACTAGGCCTCTCGCACCTTGTCGCGGTGTCGGGGTCGCACCTTGCTTTGGTGGCGAGTCTCGCCTCAACCCTTGTGGCGCGAGCGCGGCTGAGGCCCTCGGTCAGGTCGACGGTTCTTGTGGCGCTGCTGGCACTGTATGTGTGCCTCACCGGTTTTCAGTTGTCCGCACTGCGTGCCTTCGTCATGTCGGCTGTGGGATTGTTGGCTGCTGTTGCAGGCAGGCGGTCGCAGGGGCTGGCATCGATCGGTCTGGCCGCGCTTGTGCTTGTGCTCGTCTCCCCGGCATGCGTCTTCTCCCTGGGTTTCCAACTCTCGGTGGCATCGGTTTTCGCGCTTGTCATGTTCGGCCGCCTCGCGCAATCGTGGGTGGAGGCGCTCCTGCCGCGCCGTTGTCCCCAGGGGATTGTCGAGACGCTCTCGCTGACGTTGCTGACGCAGGCGGCGACGATGCCCATGACTCTGCCCGTCTTTGGTACTGTGCCCGTGCTGTCGCCGCTGGCAAACGTCGTGTTTGTCCCGTTGGTGAGCGTCGTGCTGCTGGCGGGTCTTGTGTGGTGTGTGCTCGCCCCGTGGGCGCCCCCGCTCGCCGCGGCGGTTCTTTGGGTTGATCAGGCTCTGTCGGGCGTCGTCTGCCATGCAGCGGATGGCCTGGCAAGCTTGGGGGCGGTTGCACCCGTTGTCGAGTTGGGGGCGGCCCCTCTCTGGACGGCCGGCCTTGTTGCGGCGGCGCTTGTCTACGCAGTGTGGCCAAGTCCCAGCCCTCGGGTGGCCCGGCGGGCGTTTGCCCTGGTGTCTGTTGTTGCCACAGCCGCCTTCGTGGTGGTTGTTGTCTGGCCCGTGGAGCGGATGGTCGTGCTCGATATCGGGCAAGGCGATGCCATCTTGCTGCAGTCGGGCGGGGCTGCCGTTTTGGTCGACACGGGGCCCGACGACGCGGTGCTCGCCGCTCTCGCCCGCCAACATGTCTGGAAGCTCGACGCGGTCGTCATCACCCATACCGACCTCGATCACGCGGGCGGCCTGGCCGAGCTCGTGGGCCATGTGGGCGTCGACCGCGTGGTCTTTGCGCAAGGGGTCTGGGACAAGCTCGTGCAAGAGTCTTCCGACCTTGTGGGCGTGGTGCAGGAAGGCCTGCACGCTCAAGTGGGGCAGGTCAGCGCGGGAGACATGCTGCAGGCGCGTGACCTGACCCTTTCGGTCCTGTGGCCGGAAGGGCCGGTTGCCGGAGACGAGAACGTCGACTCCATAGTCATGCTTGCTGCCTGGGGAAATGCGCTGGCGAGCTCGACTGCCGCTGATTCTGCCGGAAACCCTGGCGACGTGTCTCAGGCGTCAGGCGCTCCGACCATGACGGCTCTGCTTACGGGCGACGCCGAGAGCGAGGTGGTCGCCCCGCTCATCGAGCGCGGTTCCCTGGGTCACGTCGACGTGCTCAAGGTAGGCCATCACGGCTCGGCGGTCTCCACCACGCCCGAGATGGTGCGGGGGCTTTCCGCGTACGTGGGGGTGGCGAGCGCCGGCAAGGACAACTCATACGGCCATCCTCGGCAGGAGTGCGTCGACGCGGTGCTCGAGGGCGGCGCCCGCTTTGTCTGCACCGCAACGGCCGGCGACGTCACGTTTTGCCCGCAGGTCGATGCGATAAGGGTGAGTTGTGCTCGGGAGCTGCCGTTTGCGGCGTGACGATGTGGTAGCCTGTGGCACATTGCGCACGGCATGCCTGCCCGGGTCATTGCGGGACGAGCGGTGCGCACGTTAGACTGTAACGTTTTCAAAAGGGGAGTCCTGTGGCCAAGTCTGAGCCCGCCGCCCTGCTTGCGGCATATGTCACGGTAGGCACCGACGAGCTCAAGGCCTGCCGCGTGTTCGAGCGTATGGACAAGCGCCTCGAGGAGGCCGGCGGCGACCTCGACTTCGACCGCGAGGTCTTTGCGGGCGACAAGCTCGACGACCCGGCGCTTCTGCGCTCCTCGCTCGACGTGCTGCCCTTCACCTCGGAGATGCGCCTCGTGGTGCTGCACGACGTGGATAAGGCCCCCAAGCCCGTGACCGAGGCAATCGTCTCCTACCTGGAGAACCCCAACCCCACCACGGTGCTGCTCATGAGCGCCTCCAAGCTTGCCAAGACCACCCGTCTCTACAAGGCGGTCGCGAAGTTCGGCGCCGGAGCGATCATCGACTGCGCCCCCAAGAAGGCCCGCGAGCTCGTGCCACAGGTTGTGGACATGGGCCGCTCGCATGGCCTGGCCCTCGACTTCGAGGCGGCGCAGAAGCTCGTGAGCCTGCTGGGCGAGTCCACGATGCTCATAGACAACGAGCTGCGCAAACTCGCGGGGATGTTTCCCCAGGCGCGCATCGACGCAGCGCAGGTCGAGGCCAACGTCAGCCGCGTCGCCCCGTTCAAGCCCTGGGACTTCACCGACCAGGTCATGAAGCGCGATGCCCGCGCTGCCATGGAGATCTTCGCCCAGATTCCCTCGGGCGACCTCTACGGCCTCTTCTTGCAGACGGTTTCGACCCTGCGTGAGCTTCTGTGTGCCAAGGTCCTCGATGGCAGCGGGCGGGTAGGCGAGCTCGCTGAGCGGGTGGGGGAGTTGCGTGGCCGCCCCGTGCAGGCCTGGCAGCTGAAGAGCCATGTGGCTTCTTCGCGCAAGTACACCTTGCCTGAGCTGCGCCATGCCCTGGAGTCAGCGGCCGATTGCGACGCGGCGCTCAAGTCAAACCCCGACAAGGAGCTCGTTCTCACGCGCTGGCTCCTGTCGTTCCTGGCTACCTCTGGGCGCTAGGACCCACAGGCCAGCCGTTTCTGCATATCGCCCAATTGTGCGGAAGTTCTGCGCATGCAGATTATGTTGACGCACGCACGGGGTGTGTGCAATTCCCGTGTTATTATTAGAGGGTTGCCAAAAGGCAGCATTCATCATTCACGCACGACTACTCCGGTGCTCCGGTGCCTGGCTCACACAGTCGGGTCGCATTCGGGGGTCGACATCGTGCGGAAGTCAAACCATGGAGGTTCGAAATGGCTCAGATCACTATCAACACCCTTCTGAAGGCTGGCGTTCACTTCGGTCACCAGACCCGTCGTTGGTGCCCCAAGATGAAGCCCTACATCTTCGGCGAGCGCAACGGCATCTACATCCTCGACCTGAAGCGCACCATCATCGAGGCCGACAAGGCTTACAGCTTCCTGGCCGAGACCGCTGCCAAGGGCGGCGAGATCCTCTTCGTCGGCACCAAGAAGCAGGCTCAGGAGGCCATCGCCACTGAGGCCAAGCGCGCTGGTCAGCCCTACGTCACCAACCGTTGGCTCGGCGGCATGCTCACCAACTTCGTGACCATGCGTTCCCGCGTTGCCCGTATGCAGGAGCTCGAGGCCATGGTCGAGGACGGCCGCATGGCTGCCCTCCCCAAGAAGGAGCAGGCTGTCCTGGGCAAGGAGCTCGCCAAGCTGCAGGCCAACCTCGACGGCATCCGTGATATGACCACGCTGCCCAAGGCCCTCTTCGTCGTCGACACCCGTCGCGAGGAGATCGCCATCCGCGAGGCCAACCGTCTGCACATTCCCGTTGTCGGCCTGATTGACACCAACTCCGACCCCGACGTTGTCGAGTACGGCATCCCCGCTAACGACGACGCCATCCGCTCCATCTCCATCATGACCTCCATCATGGCCGACGCCATCCTCGCCGGCAAGGGCACCACGGAGATCACCGCCGAGGAGATGGCTGCTCCCGCCGAGGCTGCCGAGCCTGCAGCTGAGGAGAAGAAGGCCCTGACCCTCGACGAGGTTCTGGCTCAGGCCTAAGTTTCACTGCCTTATCTGAAAGCACTGCAACTATCTCGAAAGGAAGATCATGGCTGAGATTACCGCGGCTCTTGTTAAGCAGCTTCGTGAGATGACCGACTCCCCGATGATGGAGTGCAAGAAGGCCCTCGTCGAGGCCGACGGCGACATGGACAAGGCTGTCGACGTCCTGCGTACCCGTGGCATCGCCAAGTCTCTCAAGAAGGCTGGCCGCGCCACCAACGAGGGTGCCGTCATGGCTTTCGTCAGCGAGGACGGCAAGACTGCCGCCATCGCCGAGATCAAGTGCGAGACCGACTTCGTCTCTGGCACCGACAAGTTCAAGAACATGGTTGCCAAGGTCGCCGAGGCTGCTGCTCTGAACGACGCTGCCGACGTCGAGGCCCTCAAGGCCGCCACTGTCGACGGTGAGACCGTTGAGGCCATCATCGCCAATGGCATTGCCACCATGGGCGAGAACATGACCCTTACCCGTTTCGCCCGTCGCGTTGTCGAGAACGGCGCCGTTGCCTCCTACATCCACATGGGCGGCAAGATCGGCGTCCTCGTCGAGTTTGAGCTTGGCAACGCTGCCACCGCTCAGAACGACGAGTTCAAGACGCTGGCTCACGACGTTGCCATGCAGGTCGCTGCCACGAAGCCCCTCTGCGCCGTGCGCGAGGACATGAACCCCGAGGTTGTCGAGCACGAGCTTGCCATCTACCGTGAGCAGGCTGCTGCTTCCGGCAAGCCCGAGGCCATCCAGGAGAAGATGGCTCAGGGTCGTGTCGAGAAGTTCTACAAGGAGAACACGCTGGTCGACCAGGAGTTCGTCAAGAACCCCGACGTCACCATCTCCCAGTATGTCGCAAGCGTTGCCAAGGCTGCCGGCGACACCATCGCCGTCAAGGGCTTCGACATCT
The DNA here is from genome assembly GCA_900539345.1 of uncultured Coriobacteriaceae bacterium. Classification (GTDB taxonomy): domain Bacteria; phylum Actinomycetota; class Coriobacteriia; order Coriobacteriales; family UMGS124; genus UMGS124. The sequence goes on from UQBS01000009.1 coordinate 37,835, forward strand.
TTGTTCTCGGTGAGTAGTTAGTCTCACATATTGATGCTTTGGGCGTCGGCATGCGTGTATGCCGACGCCTTTTTGCTAATATGGCACCTGAAATTGACGAGCTCCGCAAGTTCAAGGAGGCGGTTATGGCCGAAATCAAGTACAAGCGTGTTCTTCTCAAGCTGTCCGGCGAATTCCTGATGGGTGATATGGGCTACGGCATCGACCCTGAGGTTGCTGAGCGCATCGCCCGTGAGGTCACCGACATCGTCCGTCAGGGCGTCCAGGTCGCCATCACCGTCGGCGGCGGCAACATCTTCCGCGGCCTTGCCGGCTCCGCCAAGGGTATGGACCGCGCCCAGGCCGACTACATCGGCATGCTCGCCACTGCCATGAACGCCCTTGCCCTGCAGGACGCGTTCGAGCGCAATGGCCAGATGTGCCGCGTCATGAGCGCCATCGAGATGCGCGAGGTGTGCGAGACCTACATCCGTCGTCGCGCCATCCGTCACCTCGAGAAGGGCCGCGTCGTCATTTTCGCCGCCGGTACCGGCAACCCCTACTTCACCACCGACACCACGGCAGCCCTGCGTGCCTGCGAGATCGACGCCGAGTGCCTCATGAAGGCCACCAAGGTCGACGGCATCTACGACAAGGACCCCAAGAAGTTCGACGACGCCGTGCGTTTCGACAAGATCACCTACCTCGACGTCATCGCCCGCGAGCTCAACGTCATGGACTCCACGGCTATCACGCTCTGCAATGACAACAGCATGCCCATCCTCGTCTTCAACTTGGAGAAGGAAGGCAACATCGACGCCGCTCTGCGCGGCGAGGCTGTTGGTACCGTCGTTTACAGGGAGGATTAATCATGTCTGACGCCATTTGCACCGAGGCCTCCACGAAGATGGGCAAGGCTATCGATGCCATGCTCGACGAGTTCACGAAGGTCCGTACCGGCCGCGCCAACCCGGCCATCCTGAACGACCTCACCATCGATTACTACGGCACTCCCACCCCTGTGACCCAGATTGCCGCCGTCAAGGCTGCCGACGGCCACTCGCTCGTCATCACCCCTTGGGACAAGACGAGCCTGCGCGCCATCGAGAAGGCCATCATGACCTCCGACATCGGCATCACGCCCGCCAACGACGGCAACGTCATCCGCCTGCCTTTCCCTGCCCCCTCTGAGGAGGGCCGCAAGGAGTCGGTCAAGAAGTGCCGCGAGATCGCCGAGCACGCCCGCGTGTCCGTGCGCAACATCCGTCGCGACGCCAACGCCCAGTATGGCAAGCTCGCCAAGGACGCCGAGATTTCCGAGGACGAGCAGCATCGCGGCGAGGCGGCCATCCAGAAGATCACCGACGAGCATGTCGCCAAGATTGACAAGCTTCTTAAGGACAAAGAGATTGAGGTCATGGAGGTCTAAGTGATCCCAGATTTAGAGGCCTTCAAAGAGTATTTCGCAGACGCCCCCGCATCGAGCAAGATGTCCCAGCTCGATGCGGGGCGCCTTCCCCGGCACGTGGCCGTCATCATGGACGGCAACGGTCGCTGGGCGCAGCAGCGTGGCCTGTCGCGTGGCCACGGCCATGTTGCGGGCATCGACGCGTTGCGCGAAAACATCACCGCTGCCGTGCGTCTCGGCCTCGAGGCGCTAACGGTCTATGCCTTCTCGACTGAGAACTGGTCGCGGCCTCAGGAGGAGGTCGACCTTCTCATGTCGCTTTTTGCCCAGACGCTCATCGATGAGCTGCCCCTGTTGAAGCGCGAGAACGTGCGCCTGCAATATTTGGGCGACATGGCTGCGCTTCCCCAGGACACGCGCGAGACGTTTGAGCGCGGCCTTGCCGAGACTGCCGGCCACACCGGCATGGTGCTTGCCGTGGCGGTCAACTACGGCGGCCGCCAGGAGCTGCTGCATGCGACGCGTGCCCTGTGCGAGCTTGCAGCCGCAGGCGAGCTCGACCCCGCCGATGTGAACGAGGATCTCTTCGCATCCAAGCTGTGGACGGCCCCGCTTCCCGACCCCGAGCTTCTCATTCGCACCTCGGGGGAGAAGAGGCTGTCCAACTACCTGCTGTGGCAGTGCGCCTACAGCGAGTTCGTGTTCCTCGACGTCCTCTGGCCCGATTTCTCGCGCTGGGACTTTGTCGACGCCATCGTCGAGTACCAAGGCCGCCACAGGCGCTTCGGGGGTGTCGTTGATGTCGACGAATCCTAAGCCGCAGCGCCCCAACGTCATCGAGCTCGCCAAGAAGATGTTCTCGAGCCTCAAGGCCGACCTCATCTCGACGTTCTCCTCCAAGGTCGAGCATTCTCCCGAGCAGCTGGTGGCTGAGAGCAAGCGTACTCGCCCCGAGCCTGCAAGCGTGAGCGTTCCCTCACTTGTGAATCGCAACCTTCTCGTTCGCTCGCTCAGTGGTGCGTTCTATGTCGCTCTCAACATCGCCGCCATCTTCTTGGGCGGTAGGTGGCTCGCACTCTTGATGGCTCTCACTGCAGGCGTGTGCTGCTGGGAGTTCTTCCGCCTCATGCGTTCCGACGGCAAGGTGCCCAACCAGATCGTGGGCATCCTTTTCGCCGTGCTCATGCCTCTCGTGGCGCTTGTGAATCCGTTCCTCCTTGAGGGACTTATCTTCCTGCTCATTTTGGTTTTGGGCTTCTGGTACGTCATCGACCAGCACGCCCGCATCACCGACGTCGCCGTCACGGGATTCGGTTCCCTGTACACGGGCTTCACGCTCTCCGCTCTGGTCGCCATCAGGTGCTCCACCGAGATGCCCAACGATGCCGCCGTCATTTTGTGTCTCGGCGTCATGGCATCCGTCTGGTTCAACGACGCCTTTGCCTACCTGGTGGGCAGCGCCTTCGGCAAGCATAAGATGGTTCCCGCCATCTCCCCGAAGAAGAGCTGGGAAGGCTTCGTGGGCGGCCTGTGCGGCTCGCTTCTCGTGTGGTGCCTGCTGCTTCTCTTCCCTGAGACCGGCATCACGCCGTTTGCCGCCGTCTTCTGTGGCCTTGCGTGCGGCGTCGTTGGCGTCATCGGCGACCTCGTGGAGTCGCGCATCAAGCGCGGTGCCGGCGTCAAGGATTCCGGCAACCTCATCCCGGGTCACGGCGGCCTGCTCGACCGCTCCGACTCCATGCTGTTCGTTGCCATCGCGGCATATTTCATCCTCACGTTGATGGGGGTCATCTAGATGAGCTTCGACGCAAAGCCGCGCGCTCGCGGCGTTGTTCCCGCCCCGGGCCAGGTCTTTGACCGCCCGTGCCCGCTCAAGGTCGTGCTTCTCGGCGCGACGGGCTCTATCGGCCGTCAGACGGTCGACGTCGTGCGCCGCAATCCCGACAAGGTCGAGCTTGTCGCCGTGGCAGCCCGAACGAGTGCCGACGAGCTCGTGGGCCTTGCCCGTGAGTTCCCCACCATCCGCCACATCGCGCTTGCCGACGAGTCGCTCAAGGCGACGTTTGCTGCCGACACGGTGCCCACGGGTTGCGAGGTCACGTTTGGCCGCGAGGCCGTGGACGCGCTTGCCTCGCTTCCCGAGGCCGACTGCGTCCTCAACGCGCTCGTGGGCTTTTCCGGCATGCGTGCCAGTTACAACGCGCTGTCGTGCGGCCATGAGCTTGCCCTTGCCAACAAGGAGTCTCTCGTTGTGGCCGGCGACCTCATCATGCCCCTGGCGCGTCCCGGCAAGCTTCTTCCGGTCGACTCCGAGCACTCCGCCATCTTCCAGTGCTTTTTGGGCAACGATCCCTGGGAAGCCGAGCGCATCTGGCTCACCGCCTCCGGTGGGCCTTTCTTTGGCAAGACGCGCGAGGAGCTGCTCCATGTCGACGCCAAGCAGGCGCTCAACCACCCCAACTGGTCGATGGGCGCCAAAGTCACGACCGATTCCTCCACGCTCATGAACAAGGGCCTCGAGGCAATCGAGGCGCATCATCTCTTCGACGCGCCGTTCTCGATGATCCATCCCGTCGTGCAGCGCCAGAGCGCCGTGCACTCCATGGTCGAGTATTCCGACGGCTCGGTCATCTCGCACATCGGTGCGGCCGACATGCGCGTGCCCATCCAGTACGCGCTGAGCTTCCCGGCGAGGTGGAGCAAGCCCACGGCATCGCTCGATTTTGCCGCGCTTGGCCACATTGATTTCGCCGAGCCTGATTACGAGACCTTCGGTTGCCTGCGCCTTGCCCTTGAGGCAGGCGAGCGCGGCGGCATCCTTCCCTGCGTCCTCAACGCCTCCGACGAGATCGCCGTCGACGCGTTCCTCCATGGCCGCATCGCCTATCTCGACATCGAGTGCGTCGTAGGACGCACACTTGAGACGTTCGAGACCGATCGCGTCGAGTCGCTCGAGCAGCTCGAAGACGTGGACGCACGAGCGCGTGCCGAGGCCGCACGGGTCGTCTCGAAACTGTAACTGTACCTGCGACCCACAAGGCGGCATCGAGGTTTTGAACACCATCGTAACTGTGCTGTGTTTCCTGCTCATCCTGTGCGTCATCGTCGTCGTGCATGAGGGCGGGCACGCCCTGGTCGCCCGTCTCACGGGCATGCGTGTGACCGAGTTCTACGTGGGCATGCCCTATGGCCCCGAGAAGTCGCATGTAAGCAAGCGCAGCGGTATTCGCTACGGCGCGACGCTCGCGCTTCTTGGCGGCTACACGCGCATCTGTGGCATGGCGTTCTCGCAGGACAAGCGCATGGCGCTCGCGCTCGCGCTCGTCAACGCGCGCGGTCGCCTCGCCACCGACGAGCTCGCCTTGGCGCTGGATTGCGACCCGACCGATGCGCAGGCGCTCATCGACGCCCTGGTCGATCTGGGCAGTATTGAGCCTGTGTACGAGGGCGGTTTTCGCCGCCACCGCAAGGAAGTGCCCCTGGTATACCGCACGGTTGCCCGCGACGAGCGCGGCCTCACGGCCCGCGACCGCGGCAACTCGCTTGCCAAGTCGGTGGCCCACAAGGCAGGGGAGCCCTTCGACCCCGCGATGTCGCCCGACGACTTCCTAGCCGCCGAGCTCATGCACACCTACGCGGGCAAGTCGTTCATCCGCCGCGTGCTCGTGCTCGTGGCGGGCGTGGTCTTCAACCTGCTGCTTGCTTTTGTGATTCTCACCTGCTGCTATTCGGCCATGCACGTGCAGCAGTTCTCCCTCGAGGTCGAGTCCGTCGTTGCCGGCAGCTCCGCCGAGCAGGCGGGCATGCAGGCGGGGGACGCCATCCTCGCCGTCGCCGGCACGCCCGTTGCGCAGTATGGCAGCGTCAACGACCTTTCGGCCGCGTTCGATTCCGACGAATCCGTCTCGCTCGACTACAGGCACGCAGGGGAGGAAGAGGTCAGGCACGCCGACCTCGCCCGGTCCGAGGAGTCCAGCGTGGGCCTGTCCATGCGCATCTACCTCGTCGACGGGCCCGACCGCATCGCGCTGCCCGATGCCGTGCGCGCTTCGGTGGCCTACATCGGCACGGTTGCCTCGTCGGTCCTCAGCCTGCTCAACCCCAGCGAGGCGCCCGAGGTGCTGAGCCAGTCGAGCGGCGTGGTGGGCATCGCGCAGATGACCTCGCAGGCCGTCTCCACCGGCCCCTTCGACATCATCGTGCTGCTTGCGGCCCTCTCGGTGTCGCTGGGCTGGATGAACCTGCTGCCCATTCCGCCGCTTGACGGCGGCAAGCTCGTTCTCGAGGTCATCGGCCGCATCATCGGCCGCGAGGTGCCACTGTGGGTGCAGGGGGCGCTCTCGCTCGTCGGCATCGCAATTGTGCTGGCTCTCTTCGTCTTCATGGTGTTCCAAGACGTCGGCCGTATTCTGTAAACAACAGGGGAGGCACTGATGGAAAACAAGACCATGCCCGGCCAGGTGGATGGTGCGGCCGAATTCCCGCGCGCCCGCACGCGCCGGGTCAACGTGGGCGGTGTCGCCATGGGAGCGGGTGCGCCCGTTGTGGTGCAGTCGATGCTCACCGCCCCTACGGCAAACCCCGAAGCGGCCATTGCCCAGGCAAAGGAGCTCGCTGAGGCGGGTTGCGAGATCGTGCGCGCCGCCATTCCCAACTCCTCGGCGCTCGACGGCTTCGCGCAGCTGTGCCGCGCGTGCCCCGTGCCCGTGGTGGCCGACATCCACTTTGACCACCGCCTTGCCGTGCGCGCCTGCGAGCTGGGCGCGTCGGGCCTGCGCATCAACCCGGGTAACATCGGCTCGTGGGACAAGGTGGACGCCGTGATCGACGCGGCCCGGGCGGCCCGCATCCCCATCCGCATCGGCGTCAACGCCGGCTCCATCGACCGTGAGCTCGACGCCCGCGATGACCTCTCGCTTGCTGAGAAGATGGCCCTGAGCGCCACGGGCTTCGTGCGCCACTTCGAGGACCGCGACTTCGGCGACATCGTGCTCTCCGCCAAGGCCCACGACGTGGGCGTGACCGTGGACGCCTACCGCAGGCTCTCTCGCGAGCTTCCGAGCATCCCGCTGCACCTGGGCATCACCGAGGCCGGCACTGCCTTCCAGGGCACCATCAAAAGCTCAGTTGGCCTGGGCATTCTTCTCTCTGAGGGCATCGGCGACACCCTGCGTGTCTCGCTCACGGCCGACCCGGTGGAGGAGATTCCCGTGGCTTGGGGCATCCTGCAAGCGCTTGGCTTGCGCCGCCGCACCCCCGAGCTCATCAGCTGCCCCACGTGCGCCCGCTGCCAGGTGGACATGATCCCCATCGCCCGCCAGGTGGAGGAGCGCCTGCGCACGCTGAGCCTGCCCATTTCCGTGGCCGTCATGGGCTGCGAGGTCAACGGCCCTGGCGAGGCCCGCGGCGCCGACATCGGTGTGGCCTGCTCACGCGGCTCGGGTGCCATTTTCTGCCACGGCGAGATCGTTCGTCGCGTGCCCGACGACCAGATCGTCGAGGCGCTCTTTGCTGAGATAGCGGCGCGTTTCTAACGCGGCGCCACGAGTGCGCCCGCACTGCTAGAATATTGCCTTGTCTTTCGTTTCCTAAGATTGGAGCCCTGTTCACATGACCAGCTCGTACATGAGGATGTCTCGCCTGTACGCCCCCACGCTGCGTGAGGATCCCCAGGACGCCGACATCGCCAGCCACCGCCTGCTGCTGCGCGCCGGCTGCATCCGCAAGACCGCCTCGGGCCTGTACTCCTACCTGCCCCTCGCTTGGCGCTCGCTGCTCAAGATCGAGCAGATCGTACGCGAGGAGATGGACGCCATCGACGCCCAGGAGCTCATGCTCCCCATCCTGACGCCCGCCGAGTTCTGGCACCAGTCGGGCCGCTGGAACGACTACGGCCCCGAGCTCATGCGCATCTCCGATCGTCACGACCGCGAGTTCTGCCTGGGCCCGACGCACGAGGAAACCTTCACCGACCTCGTGCGCAACGAGCTGCGCTCCTACAAGCAGCTGCCTGTGACGCTCTACCAGATTCAGGACAAGTTCCGCGACGAGGCGCGCCCGCGCTTCGGCCTGCTGCGCGGCCGTGAGTTCATCATGAAGGACGCCTACTCCTTCCATGCCGACCACGAGAGCCTTCAGAAGACCTACGAGGACATGAACGGCGCCTACGCCCGCGTGTGCGAGCGCTGCGGCATCGACTACGCTGCTGTTGAGGCTGACTCCGGCCAGATCGGCGGCAAGGTCACGACCGAGTTCATGGCGCTTGCCGAGGCCGGCGAGGCCGAGCTCGTGTACTGCGAGTGCGGCTACGCTGCCGACGTCGAGGCCGCCGAGGCCCGCCCCCATCTCACGATGTGCGAGGCCGCTGCCTGCGAGAAGGTCTTCACGCCTGGCTGCGGCACCATCGAGGACGTCGCCGCGTTCCTCAAGGTTCCCACCAACGAGACGGTCAAGGCCTTTGCCCTCGTTGCCGAAGACAGCCAGGGCTGGGTCGTGTTCGTGCCCGGTGACCACGAGGTCAACGAGTGCGCCCTCGAGCACCGCTTCGGCGAGTGGCGCATGATGAACGAGGAAGAGCTTGTGGCTTGCGGCCTCGTCAAGGGCTTCATCGGCCCCAAGGGCATCTCCGACAAGGTGCGCGTGCTTGCCGACGAGTCGCTGCGTGCTCAGAAGCGCTGGATCTGCGGCGCCAACGAGGCCGACTACCACTTCGTCGCTGCCGAGTGCGGCGTCGACTTCCCCGAGCCCGAGTACGCCTTCGTCGCTGCCGCCCAGGCCGGCGACGCGTGCCCCTGCTGCGGCAAGCCCCTCTCCAGCGCCCGCGGCATCGAGATGGGCCAGACCTTCCAGCTCGGCACCAAGTACTCCGATGCCATGGGCGCCACCTTCGCCGACGAGAACGGCGTTGAGCAGCCCTTCCTCATGGGTTGCTACGGCATCGGCGTGTCGCGTACCCTTGCCGCCATCGTCGAGCAGCACAACGACGAGAACGGCATCGTGTGGCCCGTCTCCGTCGCTCCCTACGAGGTTGCCGTCATCCCGCTTGCCTGCGGCGACGACGTGCTCCAGCCCCTGGCCGAGAAGGTCGCGGCCGAGCTTGCCGAGCAGGGCATCGAGGTCGTGCTCGACGATCGCGACGAGCGCCCCGGCGTGAAGTTTGCCGACAACGACCTCATGGGCTTCCCCTTCCAGGTCGTCATCGGCAAGAAGAGCGCTGCTGCCGGCAACGTCGAGCTCAAGTGCCGCGCCACCGGCGAGCGCACCGTTGTGCCTGCCGCCGAGGTTGCCGCCCAGCTCGCCGAGGCCATCAAGGCCCAGCGTGCCTAAGTGCTGCCTGGTGCCTTCGGGCACCTGAGGTATTCCTGCATCAGATAAGGGTCGTCCGAGAGCATCGGGCGACCCTTTTTTGCGCGAGGTGAAACGAGGTTCAAACGCAGAGAGGGGCTGCCTGGAATACCTGGCAGCCCCTCTCTGCGTTGACGTATGTGTTGCCTTGCGCTTGGTCGCTGGTATCAAATCCAGCGTCTTTGAAGCTCTCGTTAGCTGAGCGTCACGCCGCCCAGCCAGCCCCAGCGGGGAGTGACCGTGGAGCCGTAGTAGCTTATCCAGCTGCCCAAATCGATGGTGCGGATGTAGCCGATGTTGTCCATCACGGTGCCGCCGCCCACGTAGATGCCCACGTGGCCGTAAATCTGGCCGGCCGAGGTGTGGGGGTGCGAGGAGACGGCCACGATCATGCCCGGCTGAATCGAGCCCTGGTCGGAGGAATAGCACCAGGAGGCGTACATGTCGCAGGCGTCGCCGCCGAAGTAGCCGATGCCGGCGTTGGTGAAGACGTTGGTCACCCATGCGGCGCAGTAGCCGGCGCCGGGGGAGGGCGTGGAGTTGCAGCAACTCAAGACGGCGCTCGCCGAGGTGCCGCCGTAGGAGCCCGAGGTCTGGGCAGCCGCTGCGGCTTCGGCGGCCGCGGCAGCCTCGGCTGCAGCCTGGGCCTGGGCGATGAGCTCCTGGTTGTACTGCTCGGTGAGGGCCTGCACCTGCTCGTCGAGGCTCGAGAGCAGGTTGTAGGCGTCGTTTTGGCGCTGCAGCATCTGGGCGAGCTGGTCTTCCTGCTGGGCCTTCAGGTCCTCGAGCTCGGCGAGCTGGGCCTCGAGCTCAGCCTCCCAGGCCTCGAGCTGCGCCTGGGTGTCTTTGATCTGGGCGATGAGCTCGGCCTCGGCGTCGCTCACCTTGTTGAGGTAGTAGATGTTGCGGAACAGCTCTTCGAAGTCGGCCGCGTTGACCACCACGTCGATGGGCGTGGTGGTGCCGTGCTTGTAGCTGTTCGACACGTAGGTGGCGAGCTCTTCCTGCTCAGCGGCAAGCTGGGCCTTCGTGGCCTCGATCTGCTCCTGGGTCTGGCCGATCTCGATGTTTTTGGCCTCGATGGCGCCCAGCGTTGCGTCGAGCTCCTGGCTGAGCTGCTGGTACTCCCAGGCAAGCTCGTCAATCTGGGCCTGCACGGCCTCGTATTGCGCCTGCGCGTCGGCCAGGGCGGCCGCGGTTGCCTCTTCGGCGCAGGACGTGCGGGGCGACAGGCTGGCACAGCAGCCGAGCACGGCGGCGTAGCCGGTAAGGGATGCGAACTGGCGGCGAGAAAGCAAAGCCATTGACAAGGGCCTTTCGGTTGAAGCGGTGTTGCATGGGGTGGTGCACAAAGCGAATCAAGTATATCGTGCGTCCGGACAGCTGGAGGCAAAGCGGGCGCGATTGCCCCTGCAGCCCATGCAATTGGCAGAGTGTGATTCGCGTGTTTTAACGTCGCCGACAGGGGAGCCTGCCGTATCCTTTTGTGTGTTCAGCCTGGTGGACGCCCGTGAGTCGGGCGGGTGCCTAGGGCCGCCGCGCTTCTCGCAAGAGCGTGGCCGGTCACCTTTGAAACGGAGCTTTGGATGCCATCTGAGAGCCTTGTCAGCATCTTCCACACGTTTGCCTCCAAGCGCAGGCCCGCTGTGCTCGCGGCCCTGCTTGCCTGCCTCACCGCCATCGTGCTTGCCTGCATGGCGCCTGGCTATGCGCGGGCGTCGTACTTTAACGACGTGCCGGAGGGCGAGTGGTACGCCACATGGGTCGACCAGGCCTTTGACCAGGGGCTTATGTCGGGCTACACCGATGCGAACGATGAGCTCACGGGTCTCTTCGGCCCCGACGACGAGCTCACGCGCGCCCAGGTGGCCATGGTGCTGTGGCGCATGGCGGGCATGCCCGGGATTCACGAGGGCAGCCTGTTTGATGACGTGGAATTTGGCGCCTGGTACGAGGCGGCGGTCGACTGGTGCGTGGAGGCGGGCGTGGTCACCGGCTACACCTCAGGCGTCGACGAGGGGTGCTTCCGCCCCGACAGGCCCGTCAACCGCCAAGAGCTTGCCGTGATGGCCTGGCGCTATGCCGAGTGGGCGGGCTTGGACACCACAGAGCCCGACCCCGTGCCGCTTGAGTCCACCACCGACTGGGAAAGCGCCGACTCCTGGGCGCTCGAGGCCCTCACGTGGACGGCGGCCACAGGCGTGCTCTCGGGTTTTGACAACCAAGACGGGACGAAGTCCATCAAGCCCTTTGGCACCGCGACCCGCGCCCAGGCGGCAAAGGTGTTCGTCATGCTCTCCGACCAGCCCAGCCTGCCCGAGCCTGACAAGAAGCCTGCTGACGGCGCGGAATCGGGCGAGGGCAACCCCGGCGACACCCATGACAAGCCTGCCTACGCGGTGCTGTACGCCGACGGCCTGCTGTCGTTGCAGCGCGGCGACGACAAGGACCCTGCCCATGGCGATGTGCTCGGCGCCTGGGAATGGGACGGGATGTCTTCTCCCTGGTACGAGCAGCGCGACTCCGTGCGTTCGGTTGTTGTGCGTGACACGGTCTGCGCGCGTGGGGGAGGTGTCTTCCGCGGCCTTGCAAACTGCACCTCGATGGACCTTGCGCGCCTGGACGTGTCGGGCACGACGCTGCTCGACTCGATGTTTCGCTCCTGCGCCTCGCTCGAGACGCTCGACCTTTCGATCTGGGACACTTCAGGCGTGGAGAACTTCTCCTGCATGTTCGAGGGCTGCTCGTCGCTGCGCGAGCTCAACCTGGCGGGCTTCGATACCTCCCGTGCGCTCGACCTGTCGTGGATGTTCTCGGGCTGCTCGGCCCTGAAGACGGTCGACGTGGCTGGCTGGGACGTGCATCGGGCCGAGTCGCTTTCGGCGATGTTTCGCGGCTGCACCTTGCTTGAGACGCTTGACCTTTCCGATTGGGATGTGTCTTCCGCGCTCTACCTGGTCTCGATGTTCCGCGATTGCACGGCCCTGACCTCGCTGGACGTCTCCACGTGGGACGTTTCGGGCGCCATCGACTGCTCGCACATGTTCGACGGCTGCTCCTCGCTCAACCCAGCAGATATCCCCAGTTGGGATGCACCCACCGAGGTGAACAAGGGCGGGAAGTTCGCGAATGCGGGCGAAGGTGAGTCCGAGGACCCCTCCGCTGAGCCGACGCCCGATGAGAGCCTTGCGGATGAGGTCGCCACCCTCGACGAGGACTCCGCGGGTGAATCTGCCGCCTCCGATGGGGATGCCGCGGATGGGCCCACCACTTTCGACGAGGGCGACCTTGCGCTCGTCGTGCTCGAGTTAGGGGAGAACTCCGTCTCTGCTCTGGCCGCCTAGCCCACTTAGCACAACGTGCCCCCGCCGCCCCCTTTCTGGGTTCAGTGGGGCCTTAGCTTGTCCCCCTCGAGCGTTATTTGATGAACCCAAAACGGCCCAGGACATCAGTAAGTATCGGACTTTCTTGAGAGAACTGCTGCGAGAGCGCTCGCATAGAGCCATGCGCCTCTTCAATGGTTTCGGGTGGCAGAATGTTGCCCATCAGATTGACCGCGTCAAAGAGGCTGATGTCATGGACGGGTCCCATCTTTGCACAGTACAAGCGGTCGCCGTGCGCGCATATGTTTCGACACTCCACCAGGGCGCGCAGCGTGAGGCGCATGGCATGTGGCGTCAGGACGCTCTTTTCGGTCCTGTGCTGTAGGTGCACAACACGCTTGCATATTTGGTTCTGTTCAGTTCTGGGTAGCAGATTGAAAAAGTATGATACGTTTCCAAACGTCAGTTCGTTTACAAGCACCCATAGGGGCACTTCGCCGTATCGTTCCCGGTAGTGCTGGATATAAGGCTTGCACTGTCGCTGTGCAACGGCTTTATACCGCAGCTCCTCGATGAATTTTGGCAAATCGGCGACGAACGCCTTTTGACCGGGCATGTAATCCTGGCGCGTTGTGTAGTTTTCCATATCGAGGTATGCCGCTGGTTCTGGATGGTGCTCGCAAAACGTGTGTGCGCTAACGGATTTCACCCGTGTCTCGCAGCGCAAAAGGTATCCCAGCATGAGTTCGCGCAGTTTTGCGTCGAAACGGTACAGGGCATAGATGTCGGAAAACGATGCCCCGGCTATATATCTTTCCTCTGGGGAAGACGAGCTGGCGATGCGATCGATAAAAGGCGCTTTGTAGCCGTTTATCACGGCATAATAGTTTTCACCAAGAAGAATATCGCCGTCGGAAGCACTGACCCGCAGGCCTCTTCGGCTGAGGATTTCCAGCTGTTCTGGTATGGAGCGGAATGGTTGTGCAGGCATGGTACCTCCAAATGAGAAAGGGCCGCAGTGCCTTGCGGCATGCGACCCTTCCCAGTACCGGCCTCCGTAGAGCGTCCGGTCCGTATCACTAAAGCCAATGTATCGCCTGTCGACGTCCTTGTCTAGGATGACACGAAAACAATGCCTGTTGAGAGCGGTGCGATGCCGGCAGGGAGTGCGCGTTGCAGGGATCCAATTTGTTGACGCCAATTCAGCGCGTGTCCCTTCGGCCATTTGCCCAAGCTGCGCACGTTGCCCATATGCGCGGGTGTACCATGCGTGTATCTGAAGTTGCGCTGAAGGGCCGTCGGCGGACGGCGCGAGGAAAGGAGCGGGGCTATGGCGTGCAGGGATTGGGCCGCGAAGGTCGGGGGAGGTGTCCTCGGCAGGGTGTGGACGCTGATTGCCGTGCTCGCGTTGCTCCTCGGCCTGGCCGCGTTTGCTCCCGCCCCCGCCCAGGCCGCGTCCTTCAGGGACGTGCCCTCCGGGCAGTGGTACACCTCCTGGGTCGACAAGGCCTCCGACCAGGGCCTCATGTCGGGCTTCACCGACCCGGCCACCGGCAGGCCCACGGGCTACTTCGGCCCCGACGAGCCCCTCACGCGCGCCCAGGTCGCCACGGTGCTGTGGCGCATGGCGGGCGGCCCCTCCTCGGGCCACGCCTCCTTCCCCGACGTGGAGCGCGGCTCCTGGTACGACGCGCCCGTGGCCTGGTGCGTGAAGGCCGGCGTCGTCACCGGCTACACCTCCGGCCCCGACAAGGGCCATTTCAGGCCCGACAGGCCGGTCACCCGCCAGGAGCTGGCCACCATGGTGCACCGCTACGCCAAACACGCCGGCATGGACGTCGCCGACCCCGACCCGAGCGCGTTCAGGTCCACCACCGACTGGCGCACGGTCGACTCCTGGGCCTCGGAGGCCCTCACCTGGACTGCCGCCGCGGGCGTGCTCTCGGGCGTGGACAACCACGACGGGACCTACTCGGTGGTGCCCTTCGGCACCGCCACCCGCGCGATGGCGGCCAAGGTCTTCGTCGTGCTCTCCGGCTCCCCCTCGGCCGCCAAGGCGAGCTACACGGTCACCTTCAATTCCAACGGCGGCTCGGCCGTCAAGGCGCAGACAGTGAAGAACGGCGCCAAGGCCTCCAAACCCGCCAGTCCCACCAAGTCGGGTTATACCTTCAAGGGCTGGTACTCCGACAAGTCCCTCACCAAGGCCTACGACTTCGGCTCGGCCGTGAGGTCCAACCTCACCCTCTACGCCAAATGGGATAAGAAGGCAACCTACACCGTGACCTTCAACGCCAACGGGGGCACGGCCGTTAAGGCACAGTCCGTCTCCTCCGGCGCCAAGGTCTCCAAGCCCGCCAGCCCCACCAAGGCCGGCCACGCTTTCAAGGGCTGGTACTCCGACAAGTCCCTCACCAAGGCCTACGACTTCAACTCCGCCGTGAAGTCCAACCTTACCCTCTACGCCAAGTGGGAGGCCAACAAGTACACGGTGACGTTCGTCTCCAACGGAGGCACCTCGGTGTCGAAGCAGACCGTTGCCTACGGTGCCAAGGTCTCCAAGCCTTCCGACCCCACTCTAGACGACAGCCAGTTTGTGGGTTGGTACACCGATACTGCCTGCACCGAGGCCTACGACTTCAGCCTGCCCGTGAAGGCAAACCTCACTCTCTATGCGAAGTGGGACAGCTTGGATGTCTGGGCGATTCTCTATACCGACGGCACGCTGTCCATCCAGCGCGGCAGTCGCACCATCCCGGGCAAGACGGTCTCCGACAAGTGGACGGGCTTTGACGACGACGTCTACAAAGAGGCGAGTCAACGTCCTTGGGACGCACGCTCTGGCAAGGTCAAGCGCGTCATCACGAGCGGTGGTGTGGCCCCGGCCTCTACTGCCTGGTGGTTTGCGTACTTTACCAGGTGCGATTCCTTCGATTTGTCTGGACTTGACCTCTCCAATGCCACAAACGCAAGCATGATGTTTGCGGGTTGCTCGTCTGTCAAATCGTTCGACCTTACCCGTTTGACCTCTTTGCGCAACGCTAAAGGCATGTTGTGGGGCTGCACGGCCCTTGAGTCGGTCCGTTTTTCCGGGTGGAACACGTCGAATGCGGTTGTCACCGACATGTTCAAAAACGACCTTGCGCTCGACGCCCTTGTATTCTCCGAATGCAAGCTCTCGACTGTAAAAGCTGTCTCCCATGCCATTGAGGATCCTTCGCAACTCAAGAATCTGGACGTCGCCGGTGTTGATGTCGCCAACGAGACGAGCCTCTATGGCGTATTCAGCAACCTCGCGGGACTCACTTCCCTCGACCTTTCCTCGTGGGACGTGTCGAACGTGAGGTCCTTCGGCTACCTCTTCTCAGGTTGCTCTTCCCTTGAGTCGGTTGATCTCAGCGGTTGGGATACGACATCTGCCCTTGTGTTCGAATCCATGTTCTCCGGCTGCTCGGCCCTGCAGTCTCTGAACCTTTCTGGTTGGGACGTAACAACCGTCAACACCTTTGCCGGCATGTTTATGGGATGCTCGTCGCTGCAGTCTCTGAATCTGTCGGGTTGGAATATGGCAAGCGCCTCCCATTGCGAGGACATGTTTAGCGAGTGTTCGTCGCTGAAGTCGCTCAACCTTTCTGATAGCGATATCAAGACCGTGAGGCTTGTTCTTGCCTCCTGCAGTTCCCTGGCAAACCTCGACGTCTCTGACATGGACCTTCTTGGTGCGACCAGCCTGTCTGGCCTCTTTAAGGATATGTCCAGCTTGCAGTCCATCAACGTGTCGGGATGGGACGTGTCTTCAGTCACGGATCTTTCTGGCGTATTCAACGGTTGCAAATCTCTTGAGTCTCTCAACCTCTCCGGCTGGGACGTTTCCGGCGTGCAGGATTTCTCTCAGATGTTCCTGTACTGTTCGTCGCTGACGAACCTGGACGTTACCGGTTGGGATGTCTCCTCTGCCATTGACTTCTCTAATACGTTCAAAGCCTGCACGTCCTTGAAGTCTCTCGACCTCTCCGGCTGGGATGTGTCCTCTGCTACTGACTTTAGCCTTATGTTTCAGTTCTGCTCGTCTCTCGAATCCCTGAACCTCACCGGTTGGAACCCGTCTTCGGCTACAGATTTGGGAAGAATGTTTCAAGAATGTTCCGCTCTTACGTCCCTCTCTCTTTCTGGCTGGGATGTGTCTTCCGTCACGGATTTCAACGGGATGTTCGCAGGCTGCAAATCCCTTGCGTCGTTTGATGTTTCCGGCTGGGACGTTTCTAGTGCGACAGATTTCGTGTACATGTTCATAGGGTGCCGTTCGCTTGAATCGCTTGACCTTTCAACCTGGAAGGTTGATGCTCTCGACGATGCCGCTTCAATGTTCAGCGGTTGCACTTCGCTCAAGTCTCTCAACCTTTCGGGCTGGGATATCTCGAGCTGCTACTCAGTTGACTACATGTTCTACGGCTGCCAATCGCTCGCATCCCTTGACCTGTCCGGTTGGAAGCTCACCGATGTTGCGCAATTGGCGCCCCTTGGTGTTAAGAAGTCGGCCATGTTTAATGACTGCACGGCACTTCGCGAGCTCAGGCTTGCCGACAGCGATGCCTACACGGTCAGTTCCATCCTGGGCGTTCTCGACCCCGCGGCCCGCGAGGGTTTGAAGGCCCTCGACGTCTCAAATGCGGACTTGAGCGGTGAGACCAGTCTTCACAGCCTGTTTGACCAAATGAAGAGCCTGACATCCCTCGACCTCTCTGGCTGGGACGTTTCTGGCGTGCAGGATTTCTCCCAGATGTTCTCTGTTTGCTCGTCGCTGGTGAACCTGGACATCTCCGGCTGGGATGTTTCTTCGGCCGAGGACTTCTCCTACATGTTCCGTGGTTGCTCTTCCCTGAAGTCTCTCGACCTCTCCGGCTGGGATGTGTCTTCTGCCACTAACTTTGCACGCATGTTCCAGTTCTGCTCGTCTCTTGAATCCCTGGACCTCACTGGCTGGAACCCGTCTTCGGCTACGAGATTGGACGGAATGTTCCAAGTATGTTCCGCCCTCACATCCCTCTCTCTTTCTGGCTGGGATGTGTCTTCCGTCACGGATTTCAGCTGGATGTTTGTAAACTGCAGGTCCCTCGCGTCGTTCGATGTTTCCGGCTGGGACGTCTCTGGCGCGAAAGAATTCGTGTACATGTTCGCGGGATGCGATTCGCTCGAGTCGCTTGACCTTTCGACCTGGAAGACTGGCACTCTCGAAAGTGCCTATTCAATGTTTGCCAATTGCGCTTCGCTCAAGTCTCTCAACCTTTCGGGCTGGGATATCCCGAACTGCGCTTCGGTTGACCACATGTTCTCCAACTGCCAATCGCTCGCATCCCTTGACTTGTCTGGTTGGAGGATCGCCGATGATGCGTCGTCGACGCCTGGGGCCAGCTCGAAGTCGACCATGTTTAATGAATGCACGGCACTTCGCGAGCTCAAGCTTGCCGACAGCGATATCTACACCGTCAGTTCCATCCTGGGCGTTCTCGACCCTGCGGCTCGCAAGGGCTTGGAGCACCTTGACGTCTCGGGTGCGGACCTGGGCGGCGAGACCAGTCTCCTCGGCCTGTTCGGTCAAATGAAGAGCCTGGCCTCGCTCGACCTCTCCGGCTGGGACGTTTCCGGCGTGCAGGACTTCTCCCAGATGTTCCAGGGTTGCTCGTCCCTGGCGACCATCGACCTTTCCGGCTGGGACATGTCGAATGCCACGAAGCTTTGCAAGATGTTTGAAGGCTGCTCGTCGCTGATATCCCTCGACCTCTCTGGCTGTGACGTCTCCTCGACTGCGGACCTCTCGGGCATGTTCGAGGGCTGTGCATCGCTTTCCTCGCTGAACCTTTCCGGCTGCACCGCGCAAACGGCGAGACTGCTCCTTCAGGCGCTCTCGACTCCCGCTGCTATAACCTCCCTCAGTCTGTCTGACATGAACCTTGCCGGTGTTGCGGACCTCTCAGGCATGTTCGAGGGTCTTTCCTCGCTGGAATCTCTCGACATTTCCGGGTGGGACATCTCCAGTGTCAAGGACCTCTCGGGCATGTTTGCTGGCATGGCGAGCCTTAAGAGTCTTGATTTGACAAGCTGGGACGTCTCGGGCGTCGAACATTTCGCACGCATGTTCGACGGATGCTCGTCGCTTGCTTCCCTCGACCTCTCTGGCTGGGACGTTTCTCGCGGGACCGATCTTTCCACGATGTTGTCCGGTCTTTCCGGCCTGACCGCGCTTGACCTCTCTGGTTGGGACGCGTCCTGTGCCACTTCGGTTCTTGCCGGGCTAACCGACCCGGCCCTCCTGCAGTCTTTGCGCCTGTCCGGACTTGCAGTTTCTCAAGGTAATATCTCAGGCATGTTTGAGCCCCTGTCGGGCCTCACCAGCCTCGATGTTTCCAACTGGACCATCTCTGGTTCGCCGAATCTCTCTGGCACGTTTGCCCCGCTCTCGTCCCTCTCGTCACTGAACGCCTCTTCCTGGGACGTTTCTGGCGCCACGTCTCTCAGCGGCCTGTTCAGTGGGTGCGCCAAGATCGAATCTCTGGACCTGTCGGGTTGGGATGTTTCGCGGGTCTGCGATTTCTCGTCGATGTTTGCCGGCGACGCGGCGCTCGCATCCCTCGACCTGTCTTCCTGGGATATGGAATCTGCGCGCGACCTGTCCTCGATGTTCTCCGGCTGCGAGTCTTTGGAATCTCTCGACCTTTCTGGCTGGGCTCTTTCAAAGGCGGAAAATACCTCTGCGATGTTCTCTGCTTGCGAGTCTTTGACTTCGCCCAATCTTTCCGCGTGGCGTGTGTCTGGAACAACGAATCTTTCCGAGCTCTTCCAGGGCTATGTTGCATCTTCGACCCCTGATTTCTCCAACTGGGTCATTACTGGTTCCCCCAATCTTTCGGGTGTGTTCGCCCCGCTTTCCCAGGTGCATGAACTCGACCTTTCCTCCTGGGATGTTTCGGGAGCAACGTCGCTCAGGGGGCTTTTGTCTGGGTGCTCGACTTTGAGTACGCTCAATGTTTCGAATTGGGATGTCTCCCGAGTAGGCGACTTCTCCTCGCTTTTCTCTGGCTGTTCTTCGCTTGAAACGTTGGATGTCTCAGGCTGGAATTTCTCTGGTGCAGACTCTCTGGCAAATATGTTCAAGGGCTGCTCTTCGATTAACAGCCTCGAAGTTGCAGGCTGGGACGTGTCTGGGGTGTCGGATTTCTCATCGATGTTCTCCGGTTGTACGTCCCTTGTATCCCTTGACCTCTCTGCATGGAACACGTCCAATGCGGCGAACATGTCGCGTATGTTTGCGGATTGTGCTGCCCTTCAGTCTCTTAATCTGTCGGGTTGGCATGTCTCAAACGCACGGAACATGGGCTCCATGTTCTCAGGCTGCAGCTCTCTTTCGACTCCTGATCTTTCCGGCTGGCATGTTTCTGGCAAGGCGAATTTGTCCGGCATGTTTGATGGATCTGAGTCTTCCGCAGAGCCCGATTTCGCTAACTGGGTGATTTCTGGTTCCCCCAATCTTTCAAGCCTGTTTGCCCCGCTTTCAGAACTGAACTCGTTGAATCTAACGTCTTGGGATGTTTCGTCTGCTACATCCTTGAGCGGTCTGTTTGCCAACAGCACTTCCGTGAAGGCCGTCGATGTCTCAGGATGGGACGTCTCGAAGGTGATGGATCTGACATCTTTCTTTTCAGGTTGTTCCTCACTTGTGACTGCGGATTTGACGGGATGGAATCCGTCTCGCGCCTCATTGCTTGCTGGGATGTTCGAGGGTTGCGTCTCCCTTGGCTCTCTCGACCTTTCCTCTTGGGACGTATCCGCTGCCACCGATTTGTCGAAGCTGTTCTCAGGGTGCAGGTCGCTTTCGACGCTCAATCTCTCTGGCTGGAATCTTCCGAGGGCGGGGAGCGTTTCGTCCATGTTCTCTGGTTGCTCCGCGCTAAAAGCTTTGAATCTTTCGGGTTGGCAGATTTCTGGCACATCCAATATGACGGGAGTCTTTACTGGCCTTCGTTCGGCTTCGGCCCTCGATGTCTCCAATTGGGTCATCTCGGGTTCTCCGATTCTGTCTGGTATATTTGCGCCGATTTCCAGTCTCAAGACGCTCGACTTGTCCTCTTGGGATGTTTCGAAAGCGACTTCCCTTAAGGGCTTGCTTTCGGGTTGTGTGTCGCTGGAGTCTGTTGATGTTTCCGGTTGGGATGTCTCGGCGGTTACCGACCTGTCCTCGGTGTTCTCTGGTTGTGCCTCGCTGGCTTCTCTCGATGCCTCCCACTGGAATCTTGCCAACATAAGGTCGCTTTCGCGCATCTTCTCCGGTTGTTCCTCGCTCACTTCGCTTGATCTTTCGTCGTGGAATGTTTCGAGGGTTACCGATCTGTCGTATGCGTTTTCTGGTTGTACATCGCTTCGAACGTTGAGCCTGTCTGGCTGGGACACATCTCATGTCACCTCGGTTGCCGGCATGTTCTCTGAATGCAAGGCCCTTTCCGACCTGAACCTGTCTGCTTGTAAGGCGTCGACCGCAAGGCAGTTGCTTCGCGCGCTTTCTGCGCCGGCCAAGCTGACTTCGCTTCATCTTGAGGGCGTGAACGCTGCGGGGGCAACCGATCTTTCTGGAATGTTCCAAAACCTGTCGTCTCTTACCACGCTTGACCTGTCGGGTTGGGACGTGTCCTCAGTCACGGACTTCTCGTCGATGTTTGCTGGATGTTCGAGCCTTGAATCGTTGAGCCTGGGGGGGGTGGACTGCATCGAATGGCAGGAACATGTCACGCATGTTCTACGGCTGCTCGTCACTCTCCAACCTTGATTTGTCTTCGTTGTCGGTAGGTGCGGCATCCAATCTCTCTTCGATGTTCTCGGGCTGCAAACAATTGGCGGATCTTGATCTTTCCAACTGGAGTATTTCGGGCGATCTTTCGTACATGTTTGACAGCTGCACGTCGCTTCATACGGTAAACCTCTCCAGCGTGAGCGCCCAGTCAATCACGTCCTTTGCGTATGCGTTCCGGGGCTGCTCTTCGCTTGAGTCTCTGGATTTGTCGGCTTGGAACGTGGCCGGTTCCACTGACCTTACCTCTATGCTTTCCGGTTGTTCGAACCTTCGAAGTGTCAATCTTGCCGGGTGGGGCGTAACCGATAAGACCCGTTGCTCCAATCTTCTTTTAGGCTGCTCTTCGCTCGAGTCTCTCGATCTTTCTGGATGGAATCTGACTGTGGCGAGGAGCATCCTTGATTCACTGGAAGCCCCTGCTCGCCTCATGAATCTCCGTCTGTCTGAGATGAACGTCACGAACGCCACGCCGTCCTCAATGTTTGCGAAATTGAGCAATCTGCAGTCTCTTGACATCTCGAATTGGACGGTTTCTGGCTCCTCCAATCTTTCCAACCTGCTTAAGGGGTGCCGTTATCCAATCTCGTTGAATCTTGCTGGGTGGACCATTATCGGCTCGCCAACGATGAGCGGCATTTTCGCCCCTATCTCCAGCACCGCCTCGCTTGGCCTTCCGCATTGGGATGTAACGCAGGCTAAGTCGCTCACGGGTCTGTTGAATGGCTTCACGTCAATAAGCTCCCTGGACCTGTCGGGCTGGAGGGCCTCCTCCTCGGCGCCCCTGTCCGACATGTTCAAGGGCTCGCGCGTCTCCTCCCTGGACCTGTCGGGCTGCGCTGCCGCCGACGCGCGCCTGGTCCTGGCCGGCCTGCGCTCGGGCGGCTCGCCCGGGG
>UQBS01000010.1 GCA_900539345.1 uncultured Coriobacteriaceae bacterium
CTCAAGCCACCTTTGTAAGCCTGTCCTAAATGGTCTGTCTGACCTCCTGCGTCTTCCGCAGTATCCGGTTCTCGGGGTTCGCGCGCCAACACAACTCGGTGCGGCGTAGAAGTAAACTATACGCGCATTTTTAGCAGTGGACAAGTTTGATTATCCACGTCCACTAATTCTGCACACAGAATCTAGCCTGCCTCTTTGTACAGGCATTGCATCGACCTATATACATGCCAGCTGCCCCCAACGCCCCACTGGGGCGGTATTCAACGGGCAATACGCTTATCTCTTCATGATGGGGATGATTTCAATCTGGCGTATATAGTTCTCTTCGAGAACCACCCGGGCAATGGTTGGTCCCTCTTGAGACCGGGGGCGCGTCACTGATCCAGGATTGAGAATAGTCATGGCGCCCATTTGTTCTATGCGTGGAACATGGGTATGGCCGCAAATGCCTAGGCGCGCCGCGCCCATTAACAAGCGCGACGGTATATGGGTTATGGTAATTGAAATGCCGCAAATATCGAGGTCAGCGCGAGACGTGACCGAAGAGCCGTACTCGCCGAAGTAATCGTTGTTGCCTAAGACCGCCACGACAGGCGCAAGCATCTCAAGCTGGGGCAAGATGTCTTGGCCGCAAATATCGCCGGCGTGCAAGATGAGTTGCGGGTCCATATCGGCTAGAGTTCGGAAAGCCTCCGCACTCAGCGAGCCGTGCGTATCAGACAAAACGCCCAGGACCACCTGGCCCTGGGCGTTTGGATGAATGTCTTTCTCGATGTTCACGATGACTTCCGCCAACGCTAAAACTTGAGGACCTTTTTGAGCGCCGCAACCCTGCGACGCGAAACGGGAATCTTCTCCCCATCGTCGCGCATGGTAAGCAGCAGCGTTCCGCCCGAGACGCTCTCGACTTCACTCACATGAGACAGGTTCACGATGTAGCGCCTATGCACACGGAAGAAGTTCGCGGAAGACAGACGGCTCTCAAGCTGGGCGAGGCTGATGGTGGACAGATAGTGGTCGTCGTCGGTGTACAGGCAGGAATAGTCGTCCTTAGCCATGACATAGCGAATCTTGTCGATGGGAACGAGTACCTTCTTGCCGCCCTTCTCCACGGGGATGCGCTCAACAGCGGGCTTCTTCGTGGCCTGGCCGCACTGTACGCGAACCTTGTCGACCGCCTGACGCAGACGATCGGTCTCGACGGGCTTGACGAGGTAGTCGATGGCATTGACGCCAAAGGCGTCGGCACCATACTCGCTGTAAGCAGTCACGAAGACGACAGCAGGGGGATTCTTCAGCTTGCTGAGAGCTTCGGCAAACTGCATGCCATTGACACCAGGCATGTTGATGTCGAGGAAGACGACGTCACAACGATGCTCCTTCAGGCTTTCGATAGCCTTGCGCACATTGTCGGCCTCGACTGCAATCTCGACGTCACCGATCTCCTCAAGCAGGAATGCAAGTTCGCTGCGAGCCGGTGCCTCATCGTCGACGATCATTGCCCTCAACATACGTACCTCTCTCCACTGCGCCAGTGACATCTTCGGACCGGCTGCTCAGTCGTTGCTATCAGCCGCATTGTAACCAATGTTTGGCCTTATTCTTCGATTTCCGCAACATTTGCGCCAACAAGAAGCAATGCAACCTGTGTGCCTTTGCCGATCTGCGAGCTGACGCTCACTCCTGAACCCGGCCCGAACACCGCACGCAAGCGCGCGTCGACATTTTTCAGCGCGATGCCCGTGCCCTTTTCGGACGCCGATGCATTCTGCAGAAGGCGGCGAGCCTGCTCTTCGCTCATGCCCACACCGTCGTCGGCGACCGTAATGACGACGTCATCACCAGCTTCCTCGATTGAAATATCAATGTTGAGCTGGCCTTCCGCTGGCATTGCGTGGTTTACGGCATTCTCAACGATGGGCTGGATGATGAAGGACGGCACGCGCAGATCGCCGAAATCGTCAATATCCGCCTCGAGGCGCACGCGCTCTGCACCAAAACGAGCCTGCTCAAACGCGAAATAGCGCATCGTCTGCTGCATCTCGCGATCGAGCGGGATGAGATCGTTGGAGTTTTCGAGCGTTTGTCGATAAAACGCCGCGAATTCGCGCAACAGGACACGGGCGCGGGCGGGATCGGTGCGGATGAGCGAGGCAATGGTGTTGATGGTGTTGAAGAGGAAGTGCGGGTTGATCTGCGCCTGAAGGGCCTGCAGCTCCGCCTTGGTCGCAAGCTCAACCTGTCTATCGAGCTCCGCGATTGAAAGCTGGGTGGAAAGCAGCTGTGCCAGGCCCTCGGCAATGGCACGCTGCGTCTCGTCGATGAGCGCGTCGGACTCGTAATACAGCTTGAGCGTACCCACGGAAACGCCGCGCACCACAAGCGGAGCCACGATTCCGGCAGGAATAAGGGGGTTCGAGGCAGACGCAAACGCCTCGGAGCTGCGAAAGACCTCGACCGTCTGCGAGGCCAGCACGCGATGGGTGGCCGGCGTGTGAATGGCACTACCGATGGGGAACGCTTCGGCATGCGCGCCGGCATACCCCAAAACAAGTTTGTCATCTGTCATGGCAACGGCCATGGCCTGACATTCGGGAAGCAAGATGTTGCACACTTCCTGGCAGTTCTGCTCCGACAGGCCACCGCGCATGTACACAAGTGTCTGAGAGGCGAGGCTAAGGGTCTTGTTCGTTTGCTGAGCGCGCAGCTTGTCGGGAGAAAAAGAAGAGCGAATAATGGCAAACGCGACGGTCACCATACCGGCAAGCGCCACCGAGGCAACAAGAATGTTGGGTTCCTCACTCAAAAGCGAGTAGAAGAGAACGAGCACGAGCAAAGCGACGATCGTGGTAATCACGGTCTCAATGAACGCACTGCGCCCGTAGGCAGGGACTTTAAGGTTGCCTTTGGCGTTTTTCTTATTCACAGTCGCTTACCCCAAAAACTCAGTACCAGCAAGAATGACTCCGGATATGACGAGCACCGTGGCAAAAAGAAGCGTCAGTATGCGGTCGTTGACACGCTGAATGATTTGAGCGCCCAAGCGCGAACCAAAGAGCGAGCCAGCGATGAGCAAAAGACCGATGACCCAGGCAACGTTGCCGAGAATGGCGTGTGCGACAAAGCTCGGCACGGCAAAAATGGCTACAGACACCAAAGAGGTGCCACTTGCCTGCTTCATGGTGAAGCCAAAAAGCCACTGGAGCAGCGGCACGACGATGAAGCCGCCTCCCAAACCGACATACCCTGAGATGAACCCGACAAAGACGCCCATCAGCGCAGCACCGCCGTACAAGCGCAGGCCTTGGGCGGACGCCAGACGGGCGACCTTCTCACCAGCAGGTTTAGATGCCCCCGCACGCGTGCGCCATACACGGCGATACATGTTGAAAGCCGAGTACAAAATAAAGACCGCGGTGAGCACCATGGCAATCTCGCCGGGCAGCACCTTGGCCGCATAGGCACCCAATGGCGAGAAGCACGCGCCGGCCAGACCAATGGCGAGACCGACCTTGAAGTTGATGGTACCGTCGTGCAAGCGCGCAATCATCGACGACACGGACGTGGGCAGGATGGCAAAGAGCGACGTGCCGGAGGAAACAGCAGCGGGTTGCCCGAACACCAGGTGAATAAGGGGAACCATAACGGTGCCGCCGCCGATACCGAACATAGCGGACAGCACACCCACCAGCACGCCGCAAGCCAAGATGGCAATCAAGGAGAGAAGGTCGAACCCAAACACGTGCTACTCCTGTGTCTCTTCCATGACCAGATCCGGGCACTCATCCGCGACGTCCATACCACGAGCCTGCGCAACATGTGCCGCGACGGTGGGATTCAGCATGCCCTGGCCGCGCAACATGCATGCCATAGCCTCGTTTTGCCAGGCAAGGGCGGCAATCTCGGCCCAATGGGTCTGAAAGCGCATGTAGTTGGTGCAGTTCTGCTCGGCGTATGCGGAGGCATCCTTGCGCCACGTGCGGCGAATCTGCATGTAGGCGTGACGCTCAGGAGAGAAGACCGAGCGCAGATTGACCGTCTTGCGAATGCGCGTCTCGAGCTCGGGACCAATCCAAGGACCCGGGTACGGCATGAACTGTTCGGGAAGGATTTTGTGCAGGTCGATGTTGGAATTCAGGACCTCGATCTTGCGACGCGTGTAAATCCAACGATAGACGTCTTGCTCGAAACGGAAGGCCCGGTCGGACAGGCGCGGTGGGTTGTGGCGGACGCGCCACTTGTTGTCGAACCACACGTCCAGGCCATAGGCACGCAGGTCGATAAGGTAGTCGGTGTCTTCGCCGCGCGTAATCCATGCGTCGAAGGCAACACGCGTGAATGCCTCGGCATGAACGGCGAAACAGCCACCGCACACCGTGTTGCTGCGCGAAATCCTGGGGCCAGCCAGCGCCTGGGTCATCCACTCGTTGAACTCGAGGCGCTTGGACCAGTGGCGGTCGTAGAAGTGCACGCGACGGCGATCGGCAAGAGCAGAGTTGCGATGGTCGAGGAAATAGCCCGACTTGGCAACGACGGGCGTTCCTGTGCGAGGCTGCGCACCCAAGCCATACACGGCCTGTGCCAGGAACTCGGGGTCAAGGACGACTTCGTCATCATCGATAAACACCGCGACGTCGCACCCCAAAGCGCAGCAGGCAAGAAGGCCCAGGTTGCGAACGGCTCCATAGCCCACAAGTCCGATTGCGCCGGAAAGCTCGGCAGGCAGCATGTGCGCATACTGGTCGCGAAGTCCGGCAGCCTTGAAGCTGTCGACAATGACGACGTCAGGCAGACCGCTGGCCGCGGCGATGTCGGACACCCTATGGACAGCACGCTCCTCGACGTCGGGCGAGGCAACGACCAAGATGATGACGCTGCCCAGGCCGGCGACTTGCTCAAGCGATTTGAGGCAGTCGGCAAGCTGGGGCGCAGGCGTATCGATGGGCGTGGCATGGTCGTAGCAGGCGACGCTGCCCGACTCGCCGAGACGCACTTCGTTAGACCAGTAGCTCGGTATGACGATGGCAGGATTCATGAGAAGCTCCCGTGACCTTTAGATACGTTTGACCGATTGTATCCCCATATTCCACCAAAAGAGGGGCCAATCAGCGTTGAATAGCCAGTTTTGTGCCCATTTCCAGGGCTTTTTCGTTCATGGGGACGAGATTGGGGCGCATGAGCTCCTTCATTGCCGCAAGAAGGGCTTCCGAATCAAACGGAAGGGCGCCCAGGCCAATCGCCGCTCCCAGAAGCATGACATTCAGGCATTTCGGGCTCAGGCCCTCCTGTTCGAGCACAGAGGTGTCGACAATCGCAAGACGCTGCGGCTCGACCGTCGCGTGCAGCCAATCAAGCTGCGCCGACCCGTCATAGTTCGAAGACGAGGCAGGCACAACCGCCCTGTTGGCACAGACCAAAGCGCCGCTGGGTTTGAGACGCCCATAGGCACGCAGCGCTTCGCCCGGCTCAAACGAAAGGACGAGGTCGGCGCCCGCAGACTCGATGAGGCTTGAAGGCAATGCGGCATCATCTAATGCGGCGCGCACGTGTGAGGCGACGGAACCGCCGCGCTGCGACATGCCAATCGTCTCAGCCGTACGCACGAACGCGCCCGCCTTCATGCAGGCAGCGGCAACAAGGCGGCTCGCCAAAACGACACCCTGGCCACCCACGCCTACAACAAGGCAGTTAAAGGGCTCGGAAAACCTGCTACTATCCACGTGCGGCACCCCTTCTCATGGCATCGACTTCAGCCGGGGACATGCCCGCGCGAGGCGACTCGATTGCGCCGAACGCGCAAGTCTCCAGGCACAGGTCGCATCCATAGCACAATGCGCGATCGACATGGGCACGGAAGGCCGCCCCATCGCCGTCTTTTTTCATGCTGAGGGCGGGGCATCCCAATGCGCGGACGCATCGACCGCACCCGCGGCAGTCAGATGTAATCGACACGGGCTCGAGCGGCTTGAAAAGCTGCACGCACGGGCTTTGGAACACCAGCACTGCCACACCCTCGCAGGAAAGAGCGCGCTTTGCGGCTTCAACGGCGGCTGCGCGATCGAACGGGTCGACCGCCTCGACCATGTCGCATCCAAGTGCACGAGCAACCTCAACGATAGAGATGGGCTTCGAGCGCGTGCCCATGAGCGTCACACCCGTACCCGGATGGGGCTGCGAACCCGTCATGGCCGTCGTTGCGTTGTCAAGCACGCACAGCACCATGCGATGGCGGTTGTAGACGGCATTTGCCAGACCCGTCATGGCGGAGGCGAAGAACGTCGAGTCGCCGACAAAGCCAACATGCAGTGTCTCGTCGTCACCGGCAAGATGGGCGGCAGTCTGCAGGCCCTGGGCCACCGTCACGCCGGCACCCATGCACAGGCAGGTGTCCGTCGTCTGAAGCGGCTTGGCACACCCCAGCGTATAGCAGCCGATATCGCCGCTATACACGACGTTCTTGCCGCGAGCAGCCTCCTTGACAGCCGTAAACGACGCCCTGTGGGGGCATCCAGCGCACAAGACCGCCGGGCGAGGCGGCACCAAATCGCCGGGAACCTCGACGCTTTCGGGCAAGCACGCCTGGGCAAGTTCGGAAACACCGAGGAACTCGGCGATGACCGGCACAAGCATGTCGGCAGAATACTCGCCGCAAATCGGGGTGGTGCCATCGAGCCTGCCATGCACGGTTGTGGGGCACGAAGTGATGTAGGCATCGGCAGCAACCGGGCCCGTCATCTCGAGAAGGCTTCGCTCTACGACGGGCTCGAGCTCTTCGATAACGAGGGCGTCAGACAAACCGAGCAGGAAATCGCGACCAAGACGCTCGGGGAAAGGATAGGGCGTTCCCACCTGCAGCAAACGGTACGAAGGCAGCTCGGTACCCTGCGCAGCAGCTGCAGCTTGCAGGCGCTCCAATGCTTCGAGCGTATAACCGCGCGAATCGCCGGAGCATGCTATGCCCAAAAAGAGCTCGTAGTCGTCGCGCACGTACTCGTCGAGCTT
This sequence comes from uncultured Coriobacteriaceae bacterium, assembly GCA_900539345.1. Classification (GTDB taxonomy): domain Bacteria; phylum Actinomycetota; class Coriobacteriia; order Coriobacteriales; family UMGS124; genus UMGS124. Next base: position 7,003 of record UQBS01000010.1, read on the forward strand.
GTTGAATTCACTTGAGGCAAACTCCTGGGAGATGGTCTCAAGCTCTCGAGTCATGCGCTCATGGGCAGCGCGGGACAGAGAGGGGAAAATGACGAAATCGGGCGATTTGACAAAACCGGCCATCTCATGGCGAGGAAGCGACGAGATGTCGTCGGGCACATCGATGCTCGCACAGCCATGGTCGACACGCGTCGTGGGACGGAGAATGACGGGAAGGTGATGCGCCTCGGAGATCTCAAAGGCGGCCTTCGTCATGAGATACGCCTCTTCAGGCGTGGCGGGATCAAGCACGGGGACATGGGCGAACTGAGCGAACTGACGAGAGTCCTGCTCGGTCTGGCTGGAAATGGGGCCGGGATCGTCGGCAACGACAACGACCACACCGCCGCGTGTACCCACATATGACAGGCACATGAACGGATCGGCGGCCACATTCATGCCCACCTGCTTGCAGGTGACGATGACACGACCTCCCGAGTAGCTCACGCCGGCAGCAAGCTCCATTGCGGCCTTCTCGTTGCACGACCACTCGACATGCACCCGGCCTTGGGGATTGTTCTGCGCGATGGTCTCGACAATCTCCGTCGAGGGGGTTCCGGGATATCCGCAGGCAACGTTCACGCCGGCCTCGAGGGCCGCAAACGCAATTGCCTGATTGCCCATGAGCAGACGGCGCATCCTTATGCCTCCGCCAGCGCGCGCTTGTACTCAACCATCTTGTCGCGCCATGCAGGGTCGGAAGCGCCCATGACCTGCACCGCAAGGATGGCGGCGTTCTTGGCCCCGCCGATGGCAACCGTGGCGACAGGTACGCCCGAAGGCATCTGCACCATGGAAAGCAGGGAGTCCAGGCCACCCAGGTCGCTCGTCTTCATGGGGACGCCAATGACCGGCAGAGGGGTCACAGCAGCGACAACACCCGGAAGCGCGGCGGCCTTGCCGGCAGCGGCGATGATGACGCGCATGCCACGTTCGGCTGCGGTACTTGCCCACTCATGAACCTGCATGGGAGTACGATGCGCGCTGTACACAACAAGCTCGTAGGGAACGCCCATCTCATCGAGCTGGTTGGTGCATGCCTCCATTGCAGGCATATCGCTCTTGGAACCCATGATGATGCCAACCAGCGGCTTTTGCTCTGCCATAGTCTCTCCTAATCCCGTTAAAACCGTTGCTACCAAGAAATGAAAGCCCAACGCACCTCGCGCAGCTCGTCAGAGGCATATGCCCGACCAGGCTTGGCGTGCTCGTCGACAGCATAGTGCTCGTCGAGAAACGCTTCGAGGGCAACCCGCTCGTCTGAGGTCAACGAAGAGCCGAGCATGTCGGTCAGGGACTCGACGGCCTCGTTGCGATCGGCGAATGCGGGTCGACTGTGCGTCACAATGTAGGAAATCTCGGGGAAAGCCCCGTGTTGGAACAAGATGTTGGTGCAAAACGCGTAATCGACCACGGGCGGGCGGGTGCGGCCCACCGCGGCAAACGCGCGCTCGTCGCGACGGGGCGAGCACCCGGCGGCCACCGTCACACACGCGCGTTCACGGGCAGTGCGGTCGAGCTTGGTGAGTGCACCCAAAAGATTGTGCGTGGAAATAGAACGTGAGGCGATGGCGACATCGACGCTGTCGGGCTCAATTCCCGCAGCTTGCCAATCATCGTCCCAGGCAAGCAGGCGCGCATCGATTGAGCCGGAGACACCAGCCGCGGCGGCACCCTCACGCAGCATCGCAAGCATGCCCTCGGAGAAATCGCATGCGATGACCTTGCATCCCATCTTTGCAAGCGGAATGGCAAGCAGACCGATGCCGCAACCGAAATCAAGCACTGTTTGACCGGGCTTGATCTGGGCACGCTCGATAAAGGTCCTCTCATATTCACCCAGGCTGTGCTCGCCGTAGCTCTTGGCGCGGCCAGACCAATGCGAAGCGTCGGCAGGCCTCACGCGTCGGGAATCCTCGTACTCCCAAGCCTGCTGCCAATCAACCCCGGCAAGCGAGATAACGTTGTCCTGGCTGATATGGTCCACAGCTGCCTACCTTCCCTCCGTAAGAGAACCCTGTGGGCAACCGTCGGAGGAAGGGCACTCCCCGAAGATAAGCGCGTGCTCGTCGCCAGGAAGAGCAGCGCGTGCCTGGTCGCGCAGGCTGTTCACGCCGATAAAGAACTGGCGCATCATGACAACCATCAGATAGCGGCCACGCGGGGTGAGCGTAAGCACTTCGTCGTCGTCGCGATCGAAAGCCCCGTTCATCTTCATGAACGCATACTCGACAGGCAGGCCCTGCGCCACCGAGCATCCAAAGCGCTCGTGCCAGGCCCGTTTGTCAATGGAGAGGCCGAACAGGTTCATCATGAACCTGTAGCGCATCCAGTCGCGCTTGGGGAACTTCGTCTGCGCCAACGTGGACAGGCCGCCCTGCGCGATGCGCTCGGAATAGTCACGCAGGGAGAACGTGTTGATGTAAAGACTGCCGTCGAGATACGAGATACCGCCCGATCCGATGGCGGGGTATTCCTCATAGTTCACGACGTACTCGTCGATCATCTGACCCTCTTCACGGCTGAACGTGTAGCAGCTCGAGGGACGGAACTCGGGGTTGTCTCCACCGCAGAACCCGTCATAAATCTGATGGTAGAAACGCTCTTCGTTCTTGTAGTCGACGTGGCCCACCGTCTTCTCAATGCTGGCACGGCTCGCCGGAGACACCATGAGCGGGTAGAACGTCGTCTGGTTGGCGCCGCTCGCCTTGACCATCTCGATGTCGTGGGCAACCATCTCAGGCGTCTGCCCAGGGAAGTTAAAAATCATGTCGACGTTGAGAGACTTAAAGAGCTTGGCATCGGCGACCGAACGGATGCGCTCGAAAATCACCTGCGAGCTACCGTACTTGTTGTAGCGCGCCATACGCTTGAGCATGTCGTCGTCAAAACTCTGCACACCGACCGAGAGACGCTGCACGAGGCTCGAAAGGTCCTCGAGGTAGCCGGGCACAAGGTGGTTGGGGTTCGTCTCGCTTGAGACGTCGCGGATGGAGGGGAAGAGCTCACGGGCCAGGCCGATGGTTTGCGCGAGCTGGTCCATCATGACCGTGGGGGTGCCGCCGCCCACATAGACTTCCTCGAACGTATAACCGCGGTCGGCCAGACGACGCATTTCCTCGCGCATGGACTCGAAGTATTTGAGGGCGCGGTCCCGTTCAAAAGGAAAGCGGTTGAACGAGCAGTAGGGGCAAAGCACCTCGCAGAACGGCACATGCATGTACAGCATGTAATGCTGCTTGGGATTGGGGTCGGGCAGCGTCACGCCCGGCGTAGGGTCGAGCTTGAAGTACTTGCCGCCCAGAAGGCTGACGACACTTGAAAGCATTTTTTCTGCGAGCATGGCGTTACTCCTGCTCCCCTGCCATCAGGCTGGCGGTATCGGGGTCGTAGCCTTGAAGCGTGCAGGCATAAGTGCCGTCGACACCACGCTGCCACACGAAGCTGATAAGCGGCTCAGGAGCCTCATCCTGAGAAGTGGCCTTTGCACCAGACTGGTCGGTGACGGGAGCCAGAGTGTTGGAGCACACGCTGTAGACAACCGTGTTGACCTCATCGTTTTCAAACATCGCCATGGCAAGCGTGAAAGCCTGACTCTGCGAAGCACTGACAAGCTGGGGAAGCGTGCGCGGAGAATCGTTCAGCACGACGACCGTTGCCGTCGCGCTCTGCGCGTCGTAGGCGGACGACACCATGCTCGGGAACTTGACGATATCGCCAGCCCAACTCACACCAGAGGTCGCAGCCTTCTCAACACTGGCGGCATCGACCTTCTTGTCAAAGGAAGCTACGCTCATAAGCTGGATGTTCTTGCAAGCAACCTGGGCAAAGAGGATTCCCACGACAAGGATGAACACCACGAAAACCAGCGCGCGGCCAATCACCTTCTCGACCGACATGCCCACGGGATCGTCAAGCGCAATGGGATCCAACGCGTCAACAGACGCGCGCTTCTCCTCAAGGCGCTCCATCTCCTCATCGGCCAGTGTGTAGCCGTGCGGGCGTTCAGTGGTCTGCTCGTTTTGAGCATTATTGGGCTCTGACATACGGTCAACTTTCTATGTTGTCGCGAAGTCGACGGACAATGAAACAACTTTGGAACCACCGAGGCGATTCCGGGCCATGCTATACATGCAACTATAAAGCAGCTGATAAGGTTTTACCAACGCCGAGCGGTCTCTTCGCACAATGGCACTATTCGAACTGCATACGGTAATAGCGCTCGTACGTACCTCCCTGCTTCATAAGCTCATCATGCGTGCCGACTTGCTGCACACGCCCGTCCTCGATAACGGCAATGGCGTGGGCGTGCCGGATGGTAGAAAGCCGATGCGCAATGATGAGAACAGTGCGGCCGCGCGAAAGGGCGGCAAGGCTTTCTTGGACAAGCGACTCACTTTCGTTGTCCAAAGCGCTCGTCGCCTCGTCAAGCACGATGATGGAAGGGTCTTTCAAGAAAACGCGGGCAATGGCGACACGCTGCTTCTGTCCACCCGACAGGCGGGCGCCGCGCTCACCGACAAGCGTGTCATACCCTTGAGGCAGGCTGGTAATGAAGTCATGGATGTTGGCCCTCTTGGCTGCCTCGACAATGCGTTCCCTGCTCGCCGAAAAGTCACCATAGGCAATGTTTTCGGCGATTGTCGCATCGAACAGGTAGACGTCTTGCTGCACGAAACCGACGGCTCGCCGCAAACTTGCCAAGCTTACCTGTCTCACGTCGACACCATCGATGCACACGCTGCCCTCGTCAACGTCGTAGAAACGCGGAAGCAGCGAGCAGGTGGTCGTCTTGCCGCCGCCCGAAGGCCCAACAAGCGCAACAGTCTGCCCCGCCTCGACATGCAAGGTAAGACCCCTGAGGGCAGGGGCGTTCTCGCCATAAGAGAAATGGACGTCGTTGAAGTCGACACGGCCGCAGGCAACCTCGAGATCGGGGGCTCCTGTCTGCTCGCGCACGTCGAGAGGGCAGTCCACTATCTCGCAGAAACGTCTGAATCCAGCGGCAGCCTTTTGGAAAACCTCGGTGAAGTTGACGAGCGTCTCGATGGGTGTGGCAAGAATGCCAATGTAGAGGGCAAATATCGCAAGGTCAGCAGCGGAAATCTCACCGAGGGCAACCCGATAGCCGCCGAACACGATGACAACCGTGTACAACATGCCCGAAAGCGTCGAGCTCATGGCATTGAAGAATCCCATGGCCTTGTATGTCGCGGTCTTCGACGAAAGGTAAGCATTGTTGGATGCGGCAAATCGGGTACGCTCGTGGTCCTCGGCAACGAACGCCTTGACGGTGCGCACGCCCTGCAAGGTATCTTCCAGTTGTGAGTTCACGGCAGAAATTTTCACGCGATTGTCGCGAAACGTCGCTTTAAGCTGCTTGTTCTTAACGATGAGATACCCAACGGCCACGGCGCACACAACAAAGACCGCCAGGGCAAGTGCAAGGTCAATGGTGGAAAGAATGACAAGCATGCCAACGATCTCGATAACGGAGATGACGATGTTCTCCGGGCCATGGTGCGCCGCCTCGGAAATGTCAAACAAGTCATTTGTGACGCGGCTCATAAGATCGCCGGTCTTGGCCTTGTCATACCACGCAAATGAAAAGCGCTCGTAAGCGTCGAACAGGTCCTGACGCATGCGCGTCTCCATGCGAACGCCCATGATGTGGCCCCAAGCTCCCACAAAGTAACGGCATCCAAAGCGAACCAGGTACATGGCGGCCAAACACGCTAACAAAGTTCCCAGTGCCGAAAGGATTTCTGCCGCATCGCTCGCGAACAGACCCGAACTCAGTGTGCGCAGAATCTGAGGGAAGGCAAGGTCAATGCCGGCAACGATGAGGGCGCACGCCATATCTGCCCAAAAGAGCCCGCCTTGTCCCTTGTAATACGAGACAAAGCGGGCAAAAGTTCCAGGTTGGGATGAGTGTTTCATAAGGGCGCTAAGCCTCCATGCGGCGCGAAATCGCCTCGCAGAGAAGAATCCCGACCACCGTTTTGGCGTCGATGACCTTGCCATCGAGGACCTGGTCGACCATCTCGTTGAGATCGACGAGGTCGACGTTGATGAACTCGTCATCGTCGGGTGAAGCGCCCACAAAAGAAAGACCCATGGCCATATAGAGGTGAAGCAACTCGTCGGAATACCCCGGCGCCGGCGCAATGGGCCCGAGATAGGCCATACGTTCGGCCAAATAGCCGGTTTCCTCCATCAACTCGCGCGCGGCGGCCGTAGCGGGATCTTCGCCGGGTTCCATCTTGCCTGCAGGAATCTCGACCGTAACCTGCTCAAGGGGCGTGCGGTACTGATGAACAAGCACAATTTTGCCGTCATCAGTCAGGGCAATGACAGCCACAGCACCAGGATGACGCACGATGTCGCGATGCCCCAAAGAACCGTTAGGCAGGCGAACCGTGGTGTCTTCCACCGAGAGGTAGTCGCCGCGCCAGACCATACGAGAATCAAGGATGGTCTCAGTGAGACCATCCTGTGGCAAAGAGTCGTCCTCGACGGGCGGCTGGGGAGCCTTCGCCTTGTTGCGAGCACGCCGCGAACGGATGAAGTCATCGTCAAAAACCGGCGTGACATCACAGACGGACGCATCGTCGATGTTCGATGCGTCGCTGTCAGCTGCAGGCGAGACAAGCTCCGCCGCGTCGAAGTCCTCCATATGCCTTAATCCTCCCAGGCGCTGCGGCCGCGAAGAGCACGGGCGCCGATATCGCGACGCAGCGTCTTGCCTTCAAACTCGATGAGGTCGCAGCCCTCATAGGCGCGCTCGCGAGCCTGGGCAAACGTGGCGCCCAGAGCCGTGACATTGAGAACGCGACCACCGGAGGTGCGCAGAACGCCCTGCTCATCGAGGGTCGTACCAGCATGGTAGACCGTGACACCGGGAAGAGCCTCGGCACGCTCGATGCCCGAAATCTCGATGCCCTTGGGATAGGAACCGGGATAGCCGGCACTTGCAAGGACGACGCTGACCGCCCACTCGTCGCGCCATGCAAGCTCGATCTCGCTAAGGCGACCTTGGGCCACGGCGAGCATGACCTCGACAAGATCGGTCTTGAGACGAGGCAGGATAACCTGCGTCTCGGGATCGCCGAAACGAGCGTTGAACTCAAGCACCTTGGGACCCTCAGGCGTGAGCATGAAGCCACCGTACAGCACGCCGCGGTACTCGATGCCGTCAGCGACAAGACCGTCTGCCACCGTCTGCATTGCAGCAGCCATGGTGGCGTATTCCTCATCGGTGACGATGGGCACCGGCGAGTAGACGCCCATGCCGCCCGTGTTGGGACCCAGGTCACCCTCGAGGGCACGCTTGTGATCCTGAGCAGTAGCCATGAGACGCACGGTGGAACCATCGACGAAGGCGAGCAGCGAGCACTCGGGGCCCGTCAGGCCCTCTTCGATGACGACGGTGGAGCCGGCTTCACCGAAGTGACCCGAGAAGCAATCACGCACGGCCTCAAGAGCCTCCTGCTCGCTGGTGGCGACGACGACGCCCTTACCAGCGGCAAGGCCGTCGGCCTTCACCACGAGAACCTTCACGCCAGCAGCGAAGCGCTGTGCGACGTATGCCTCGGCACCGGCCTGCTCGGTAAAGCTGCGATACGCAGCAGTAGGAATGCCATGGCGCTCCATGAACTCCTTGGCGAAGCGCTTGGACCCCTCCATCTGGGCACCTTGGGCACCTGGGCCAAAGGCGGGAATGCCCTTGGCGCGCACCGCATCGGCAACGCCGGCCACAAGCGGGGCCTCAGGACCGATTACCACAAGCCCCACGCCATGCTCGGCGGCATAATCGGCCACTGCGGCAGGGTCGTTGATGTCAAGCTTGATGTTCGTCGCAATAGCAGCCGTTCCACCGTTGCCGGGAGCAACATAGAGCGCATCGCACAGCGGCGAAGCCTTGAGCGCGACCACAATGGCATGCTCGCGACCGCCCGAACCCAGAAGCAGGATATCCATGGTGTCGTGTCCCCTCAATCTCTTTGACAGTCCCGTACCCGCAGGTCGTTACCAATACCTCATGATGGTCTGCTCGCGCGAAGGACCAACGGCCACGATGGAAACGCGGACACCCGCGAGCTCCTCGATAAAGGCGATGTAGTCCTTGGCAGCCTGGGGCAGCTCATCGAACGTACGGCAACCGGAAATGTCGCAGTTCCAACCCTTGACCTCTTCGTAGATGGGCTTGGCGTGATGGAAGAGGGTCTGGTTCTGCGGGGCGGTGCGAAGGATCTGGCCGTCGCAGTCATAGGCGACGCAGACCTTGATGGTGTCGAAGGCCGAGAGAACGTCGAGCTTGGTGATGGCGAGATCGGTCAGACCGTTCACGCGGGCGGCATAGGCGATGGTTACCGCGTCATACCAACCGCAGCGACGCTTGCGACCCGTCGTGACACCGTACTCGCCGCCAATCTGGCACAGCTTGTCGCCGCACTCGTCGTCCTCGGGAATCTCGGTGGGGAAGGGGCCCGAGCCAACGCGGGTGATGTAGGCCTTCGCAATGCCAAGCACGCGGTCGACATACTTCATGCCCACGCCAGAACCCGTGACGGAGCCGCCGGCCGAGCAGTTCGACGAGGTGACGAAGGGGTAGGTGCCGAAATCGATGTCGAGCATCGTGGCCTGAGCGCCCTCGAACAGGACCTTCTTGCCGGCCTCGAGCTCGTCGTTGAGCATAATGGAGGTCTCGGCGATGTGCGGGGCAAGCCTCTCGGCGTAAGGGAGGTACTCGTCGCAGATCTGGTCGACGGTATAGGTGGGCAGACCATAGACCTTGGAGAGGATGTCGTTCTTCTCAGGCAGGGCAGCGGCGACCTTCTCGCGGAAGATGCCCGGGTCGAGCATGTCCTGCATACGCAGGCCCATGCGCGAAGCCTTGTCCTGATAGGCCGGGCCGATGCCGCGGCGCGTGGTGCCGATCAAGTTCATGCCCAGGCGACGCTCGGAGGCGCCGTCGAGGTCACGGTGGTACGGCATGATGATGTGGGCGTTGCTCGAGATCGTAAGGCGCTCGCAGCTGATGTCTTCCTGCGCCAGCGTGTCAATCTCACCCAGGAGCACCTTGGGATCCACGACGCAGCCATTGCCGATGACAGGGGTCACGTTTTCGTACATGACACCCGAGGGAATGAGGTGCAGCGCCAGATGGTGCTTGGGCGTGATGACCGTGTGGCCGGCGTTGTTGCCGCCCTGGAAGCGCACCACGTAATCATAGTCGCTGGAGAGAAGGTCGGTGATCTTACCCTTGCCTTCATCGCCCCATTGAGAACCGACAAGAACAGTTGCGGGCATGGTTGCTCTTTTCGCATCAAGGCCGGGCACATGCGCGCCTCGGCCGACATACAGACGAAAAGATTATAACCGTGCAGGAGCCTCAACAATGGGCAGGGCGCGCGTCGGCGCAATCTATGCGCAAGCTCAATACCGCTTGCCCACGTTAGGTTACCCCTCGTGGAGGGCCAGGTTGCGAAACGCGGTACGGTCGGCGATGAACGCAAGCGGCACCGTCACGCCCGAGCGGCCTGCACGGTTCTTTGCGACGATGACGTTGGCGGTGCCCAGAGGCGGCCTTTCATGGCGCTCGTCGGCCGCCTCTTCCTCGGAGAGAGAACGGTCGAGGAACATGACCGTGTCGGCGTCCTGCTCGATTGCGCCGGACTCACGCAGGTCGGCGAGAACCGGTCGCTTGTCGGGGCGCTTGTCGACCTCACGGTTGAGCTGCGACAGGGCAATGACGGGAACCTTGAGGTCTTTGGCCAGAACCTTGAGGGCACGGGAAATCTCACCCACGGCGGTAGACATGGAGTCGTTCTTGTTGCGACCGACAGGCTCAATGAGCTGCAGGTAGTCGACGATGATGAGACCATGGTCCTTTCCGTGCAGCAAACGGCGCGCCTTGGTGCGAATCTCGATGACGTTGGTGCCGGCCGTGTCGTCGATGGTCATATCGATGTTGTTGAGGCGCTCGGACGCCTCAAAGATGGCCGGCCACATCTCGTCGGGGACGTTACCGGAACGCACGTCCTCGTTTGAGACGGCGGCCTCCGAACAGATGAGACGCGTTGCAATCTCAGAGCCGCTCATCTCGAGCGAGAAGAAGAGCACGCTGACGCCCGCTTTGGCCGCGTTGAGGGCAAGCGATAGGGCAAACGAGGTCTTACCGACGCCGGGTCGGGCTCCCACGACGTTGAGCGAGCCGGGCCGCATGCCCATCAACACCTTGTCGAGCAGGTCGAAGCCCGTTGCAACACCGGCAGTGTGGCCGCGGTTGAGCGCGATTTCCTCGATCTCGGCGTAGGCTTCTTGCACGAAGTCGCCCAAAGGACGGGCATTTGAAGACACTTGTTTGTCGGTGACCGTGAGCAGAAGCTCTTCAGACTGGCGCACAATGTCTTCGATGTCATCGGGGGGCGCATCAAACGCAAGTGCCGTAATGGAGGTCGAGGCGGCAATAAGCCTGCGCAGAATGGCGTCGCGCTTGACGATGTCGGCATGATGGCGCCAGTTGACCAAGGCAAAGGAGTTGTTAGCGAGGTCGACAATGAACGCAGGGCCTCCCACTCGGGCAAGGTCACCTGATGCAGAAAGGTACTCGGTAAGAGAGACCTGGTCGATGGGGATGTCGCGGCGATGCAGCTCGAGAATGGCAGCAAAAACCGTACGGTTTGAAGGGCGATAGAAGTCGTCAACCTGAAGCTTAAATGCCAGCTCCGGGGTGACTTCAGCCGACAGAATCGCAGCGGCAAGGACAGCAGCCTCAGCTTCGGGACTTTGCGGGAGCGGGTTTCCACCTGTAAGGCGCGGATCGTTCTCGTTGATATCCATCGAAGCAGCTCCTCCAAACTGTTCGTCGTGCCACATCGTATGCCAGCGGCACATACCGCGTGCGAACACCTGATTGTAATCGCGAAGCAGAGAGCTGGGACCCCTATCTGTGTTCGCGCATGAAAAAAGGGACACCGACACGTCGGCGTCCCTTTTTAAAAGCTATGCACAAGGCAGAGCCGATTTACTCGGCGTCAGACTCCTCGGCAGCCTCGACCTCAGCCTCAGCGGCCTTGGCCTCAGCAGCAGCAGCGTCGATGGCAGCGAAGCCAGCGGCGTTGTTGACCTGAACCTCGATGTTGGCGACGATGTCGCGGTACAGCGAGATGACAGCCGTGTGCGAACCGGCCTCCTTGATGGGGCGCAGGTCGATACGGTGACGGTCAACCTCGAGACCGCACTGAGCCTGGAGAGCCTCAGAGACCTGGGCAGCGGTGACAGAGCCGAAGAGCTGGCCCTCGTCGCCCAGACGGACCTCGATGCGGACAGACTTGCCCTCGAGCTCAGCAGCCTTCTCATTGGCCTCAGCGACACGAACAACCTCGCGCTTGGCGATGTTGTTGCGCTTCTGCTCGAGCTGCTTGAGGTTGCCCTCAGTAGCCTTGATAGCGATCTTCTGAGGGAAGAGCCAGTTGTTGGCGAAACCGTCGGCAACGTCGATGACGTCGCCCTCGCCACCCTTCCCCTTGAGCTCGCCCAAGAGAATAACCTTCATTGTTAGTACTCCTCACGTTGAGGCCTGCTCGAAGCAGGGCCTTCAGCCAGTTTACTCACCTTCGCCGCAGCTGTGGCGCCCAGACCGCCCTGTACGGGCCAACTTGCGAAAGTTGGCCCAAACGTCGACAAGTCCCAGGACGCACACGACGGACAGGCTCATCTCGATCAGCAAGGCTGCCGAGATAACCAGTACGCGGGGAACCGCTCCCCAACCATGCGAGTCCATAAGGCTCAACATCACGGCAAACCCCTGGAGGAAAAAGACCAAGCGCAGGCACAAGATGATGTTGAGGGCAACAACCCCCACACCTTCAGGCACCCCGACAGTCATGACCCATCCTGCCAGACAAGCCAATGCGACGATAAACACCGCGACGAGCCAAAGCGGCACATCGAAGCGTTTGAACGCCCCGCTGACTTTCTGATAGGAGTCCCGTCGCGCAACGATGAGGCCCAAAGACCCCAAGAGAACGATGGAGATGGCCCTCATCACATAGATAAGGGGCCAGGTCCTCCCCAGAAGCTCGACGGTAGAATCAACAGTGGCAGAAACTGACACCGAGGATGTTCCCGTCGGCAGAGATGCGGTCATGACCTGGCGAAGCTCTTCGAGCAGCGCTTGGACATAAGCCGCAAAATTCTCACCCTGCAACATCAGAAGCGATGCATCTGCCCCGATGAGTAACGCGGTTAGAACCACGATGAGGCAAACGACCGAGGTGACGCTCACACGCCCGGGCAAAAGCAAGGCAATTGCCAAGGCGGCGAGAGCACAGGGCAAGACGAGCGATGCATAATCCCACGTCGCGAAGGAAAGGGCGATACCCGGTCCAAGACATCCTACGATAGCCCAAAGGGCGCGACCTTCTTCCTTTCGAGCAAGCAGCCATGCTCCGAAGACCATGAGTGCAGTGCTTACACCAGGAAGAACTATCGTGCCGAGAGAGCCAATGACGCAAAGAACGAACTCGAACACGGGCTGGGCGGGACGGTGCTGCTTTCCTGGCGACTCAACGAGAGACTCAGGTGAAGCGTGCGTCTCGTCCATGGCATGCCTCTTTAGCCTCGACGATCCCTGCTGCCGCTGACAACCGTGACGGTGTAGGGCACGAGGGCCATGACGCGGGCACGCTTGATGGCAACAGCCATCTCGTGCTGATGCTGCCTGCAAGCACCGGTGACACGACGGGGCTTAATCTTGCCGCGATCGGTCATATACTTGCGAAGAAGAGCCACATCCTTGTAGTCGATGAACTCGACCTCGTCCTTGCAAAGCTGGCAATACTTCTTGCGAGGCTGACGCTGAAAATCGTTGGCCATGGTGGCTTGACCTCCTTTACGCTAAATCCGAAGTGAAAAGGGCTGGGGATTCCTAGAACGGAATCTCCTCGTCATAAATCTGGTCTGCGGGCGGCATAGCTGCAGGAGCTGCATATTGCTGCTGCGGAGCAGGGGCATACGAGGAAGAATACGACTGCTGGGGCGCAGGTGCGTAAGCCTGAGGGGCCCCGCCGTCCTGAGCACCCTGGCCGCGGCTGGGCAACTCGAGCTCATCAACGATAACCTCGATTTTGCTGCGCTTTTGGCCGTCGCGCTCCCACTGACTCCAACGAAGGCGACCTTCAATGCAGACGAGCATACCTTTGGTAAGAATGCGCGACAGCGATTCGGCGCGGGCGCCGAACATGGTGCAATCGATGAAGTTGGTGTAGTCTTCCCACTGGCCAGTTTGAACGTTGCGTCGACGATCGTTGACCGCTACGCCCATACCCAGAACCGGCGTGCCGCCGGCGGTCTGCCGAAGCTCCGGATCGCGGGTAAGCCTGCCAGAGATAATGACCCTGTTGATGTTTGCCATACCGTCCACACTCCTTACATCGCCGGGAATGTCGCCCTAGGGCGACAAACCCGAATCACATTAAGCCTCCGCGCGACGGACGATCATGGAACGGACAACGCCGTCCAGAATGCCGAGAACGCGGTCAAGCTCTGCGATGCAGGCAGGATCGAGCTGGAAGTTGATCAGGGTATAGTCGCCCTCGGTGAGCTTGTCGATGGTGTAAGCCAGCTTGCGCTTACCCCAATCCTCGACGGATTCGACAGCACCACCGTTCTCAACGATAGTGGAATCGATCCTCTTCATCACACCGGCGCGAGCCTCGTCATCAAGAGACGGGTTCACAAAGAACAGCAGTTCATAAGCCTTCATGGTGTCACCTCCTCTGGGCTAAAGTGGCTTCGGATCTCGTGAAGGCTGTGTCCGAAGCAGGGAATGACAGCGGCTAAGGATACCGCGCAACCATGCAAGTAGTCCAGTATAATTTTCTACCTGCGCTGCATATCCATAACTTGCCATCCATAATCGTCTGCGCAAGCAAAACCTAGCATTATTTCGCTATGACTTCTTGTAATGCCCATGACAGGAAATGCGTCATGTACGTCACAAAACATTACGGCTGAACTTCCTCCCACCAAGTTCAAGCCCATAGGCATGCGGCCCGGCTGGAATACTTCCAGTCGGGCCGCATGTCTCAAACATATGGCAAAGAGAATTTACTCAGCGCAATCCTCAGCTGCAGACTCAACAACCTGGTCGCCTGATTCGGGCTCCTCGGCCTTGTCGGCGTCGGAATCCACAGGTGCTCCGTCGGCTGCGACACCCTCCTCGCGCTGCAGCGCAACCAAACCGCTGACAATCGGCTTCGTGCCGGCAGGATAGAGCGTGGGGGCAGGACCGGCATAGACAAAGTCAGCCTCAAACGTAAAGCCCTCGGCATCCTTGGTGTAGAGCAGCACGAGGATGTAAGCGTCGGCGCTTCCGCGATCGGCAACCTCGGCAACGATGCAGTCAAGCGTGCCGTCGTCAGTCTCGACGTCGCCGTCATAGCACAGCACGTATGCCTCAGGCATGTCCTGGGCAACGAGCATCTTCACGCTCTCGCGCACGCCCTCCGGAGAAGAGGCGGGGTGGTCGTTGACCTCGACACCCTCATCGACAACCGTCACGGTGAACGGGTCGAACTGCCCCATGGTATTGAGACGCTGTTGGGCCTCGTTGAAGGCAAAGTTGAGCGCCTGCTGGGCGTTGTCGGAAATCTGAAGGGTCACCTGATCCATGGCGTTGCTCACTTTCTCGTCATGTTGTAGCTGCACAAAGCCCTTAGTATACAAAAAAAGCGCCATGCGGCGCTTTAAAAGTCTATCTGGCGGAGGGAGAGGGATTCGAACCCTCGTAGCCAGGGACACTGGCTAAACGGTTTTCGAGACCGCCGCATTCAACCACTCTGCCATCCCTCCAAGGATGGAAAACGGGGCGCGACCAATATGATCGACGCCCCGAGAAAGTTCTGGCGGAGGGCTAGGGATTTGAACCCTAGAGACGGTTTTGCCGCCTACACGATTTCCAATCGTGCTCCTTCGGCCACTCGGACAGCCCTCCGTAAGCGAGGTTCAAGTATACGCATTTCTCCGTTCGCGTCCAGTTCTTTGCACAAATCCTCGACCTCATCACTTAGTCACCACAGATAAGCGTACAATCCAGCGCATCATCTTTGCGAGGAGGCACCATGGACGTGCTGCAAGCCTTTTTCAGCTCTCTGTTCACGCTCGGTGATCCGAGTGCGGCCAGTGTGAGCTTTCCCATAGCGTTGGAGTTTGGTGCCGTTCTTGCCGGTGCCGTGTCAGGTGCCCTCACGGCCTGCAACATGCGCATGGACCTCATTGGGGTGTGCGTTCTAGCCGGGGCAAGCTCTCTGGGCGGCGGTTTGATTCGCGACATGATCCTCTCCGATCAGGGCGTCTACATGCTTGACTATCCTCAGGCAATGCTTTGCTGCATTGTTGTCGCCTTTCTTGCCTTTTTCTTTTCAAGCCTCATTCAGCGTTTTGAAAAGCCCATTGCCTTCTTCGATATCGTAAGCGTGGCCTTGTTCACCGTTGCAGGCGCAGACAAAGCGCTTGTTGCCGGATACGGCATTTCTGCAGGCATTGTTTTGGGAGTGCTCACCGCCGTGGGTGGAGGCGTCATCCGCGATGTCATCGTGGGGCGCGTGCCTGCCATCTTCCGGGCAAGCAACTTCTATGCCGTCTGCTCCCTGGCAGGCGCACTTGTCTATTGCCTGCTTGTCACACATCACATGGTGAAGGGTTGGGCCGCCCTGGTAAGCGCCGCAATCGTGCTGTCTTTGCGATATCTGTCGCTGCATTACAACTGGCACACGTGCGCACCCATCGATTTGGCGCAGCGCTACACGCAACGTCACGACGCTTCCCCAGACAAAACAAAGGACCAGGAAGAAACAGCCGAGGAAGACTAGAGCGTTGCGGAGGCAGCTTCCTCTTGAACCTCATCGATGACGTCATCGACCGTGGGATTGTAAATCGTCTGAGTGGCAAGACCCACTTCTTCGAGATCAAGAACCTGCAGACCGCCCTCGTCATAGACGGCGATGGTCGAGGATGCCTCGAGGTTGTTGACATAGAGTTCGAAGAGTTGCGTCCTAAGCGAATCGCGCAGATTCTGCTTGATGGAGGCCATGATGTCGCTGGGGACGTCTGACAGATCGATGTCTCCGGCATTATCCGTCTTGGCCTGATAGAAGCCCGTGCACTTGATGATGTAATAGCCGAAGCGCGTCCTCACGATAGAGGACGCTTCTCCGGGCTCAAGCTCATTGAGGGCGTCCTGATATTCCTGGGGGAACGTGGTAAGGAAGTCCCAGCCAGCTTCGCCGCCCTGCTCGGCAGTGGAGTCCATCGAGTAGGTGCGGGCCATCTCGGCAAAATCAGCGCCCTCATCAAGCTTGTCTTTCACCTCGCGCGCAAGGCTGTAATCCGTCTGCGAGAACAAGATGAAGGAGGAACGCTTCGTCTCAAGACCGGCAATCATCGTACGCGCGTAACGACTGATTTGCTCGGAGGTTGGCTCAGGCTCGGGGATAACAACGTCACGCAGGCAGGAACGGAGCATCTGCTCGCGCACGGCAGCCGTGTAACTCTCCTCGGTATAGCCCGAATTGTTAATCGCTGACAGGAAAGAGTTGCGATTGGGATAGAGGCTCGCAACATCGTTGACAGCAGCCTCTACGTCGCTATCAGACAACTCGACACCCAAATCCCGGGCGGCCGATTCAAGCAGAACAACATCAATCAAGTTGCAAATGACCTGCGCGCGGAAGTCCCATGCATTCATGTTCTGCGCAGCGAGGTAATTCTGCTGGTCGGCAACGGTCGTGAGGCCCAGGCGCGTATATTCCGCCTGCACAGCCTTGTTCACCTCGACCTGGGTGATGACCGTGCCGTTGACAACAGCCGCCACGTCCGAAGCTTCGAGATGGTTTGCCTCAAGGGCCTCGCTGACCATGGCCTGCGTGTCTTCGGAAGTGACGGTGCTCGCCGATGCCGAGCAACCGGAAATGATCGCACAAGCAATGCAGAGTGAAGATACAGACAGCGCAACGATGGCTGACGTTGAAACGCGATCCATAAGCCCCCCTTACGCTATCTTCCTTACTGCCTGCTATTAGAAACATTCATAGGCTACTTGCAAGAAAACAAATGACAGTGCAGGTCATGTGTGCAACGTTCAACTTCAAATAAAAACAAAAGGCCGAAGGGGTCCGCTCGGTAAACGGCGCCCCTTCGGCCTGCGACGGTTGGTGCTGTGTCGGCTGTTTTTTAGAACTCGAGTTCCTCAAGACGGTCAAAAACAGCCTGGATGCGCGTGAGAAAATCCCACGGATCGAAGATCTCGTCGAGCTTCTCAGCGCTGAGCGTGCACTCGGGGTCGGCCTCGAGGCGCTCACGATAGGTGGGACCATTCACTGCCTGCTGAATGTCTTCCCACACAGCCATGGCGTTGCGCTGCACGATGGTATAGGCCGCCTCGCGAGTAATGCCCGTGTCGACGAGCGCAAGCAGCACCTTGCTGGAGAAGATGAGGCCGCGCGTGCGGTTGAGGTTGTGCTTCATCTTCTCGGGATACACCTGCAGGCCGTCGAGCATCCACTGCATCTTGCCAAACATGTAGTCAAGCGCGATGAACGAGTCGGCAAGGGCCACGCGCTCGGCGCCGGAGTGCGAGATATCGCGCTCGTACCACAGGGCGACGTCGTCATAGGCAACCTGGGCGTTTGCCTTCACGACGCGCGCAAGGCCGCACACGCGCTCGGCGGTGATGGGGTTGCGCTTGTGAGGCATGGCGGAAGAGCCCTTCTGGCCCTTCTTGAACGGCTCCTCAGCCTCGATGACGTCGGACTGCTGCATGAGGCGAACCTGCATGGCGATGCTCTCAACCGTGGAGGCCGTGACGGCGAGCGTCGACATGACCTGGGCATGACGATCGCGCGCAAGCACCTGGGTCGACAGCGGGTCGGGGGTGAGACCGAGCTTGGCGCAGACATACTGCTCAACGAACGGGTCGATGGAGGAGTAGGTGCCCACTGCGCCCGAGATGGCGCCGGTGGCTGCAACCTCGCGGGCCTGCTCGAGGCGAGTCTGGGCACGCTTGAGGGCCCATGCCCAGGAACCAAACTTCATGCCGAAGGTCATGGGCTCAGCATGAATGCCGTGCGTGCGGCCCACGCACAGGGCGTCCTTGAGCTCAAAGGCACGGCGGCGGCACGTCTCACCAAGCTGCTTGACATCAGCAAGAATGATGTCGATGGCCTGCGTGATCTGATAGGAAAGCGCAGTATCGCCCAGGTCGGAGCTCGTCATGCCGTAGTGCACCCAGCGGGAAGGCTTGGGGTCTCCCTCGGGAATCTCGGCGTCGATGTAGGAGCCCATGTTCGTGAGGAAGGCGATGACGTCATGGTTGGTAACTGCCTCGATCTGGTCGACTTCCTCCTTGTTGAAGGCGGCATGCTCGGAAATCCAAGCCGCCTCTTCCTTGGTGATGCCGATTTTGCCCAGCTCAGCCTGGGCTTCGCAAGCCGCGACCTCAACCTTCTGCCAAATGGCGTACTTGTTCTCAAGCTCCCAGATGGCTCCCATTTCGGGGCGGGTGTAGCGATCGATCATGGTCATCCTCTCGTCTCACAAGCCTGACAATAATCCAAGAAAGGCCCCGCCCGGTTTCCCAGGCGAGGCCTTGAAAAGCAACTCTTAGGCGTTGGCGGCAGCCGCAGCGTTCATGGCGCGGACCTTGGCCTTGCGGCGCTCGGTCTCGGTGAGCAGGCGCTTGCGCATGCGGATGTGACGCGGGGTCACCTCGACAAGCTCGTCGTCGGCGATGTACTCAAGAGCCTCCTCAAGCGTGAAGGTGCGCTTGGGGGTAAGCTGCACGGCGATGTCGGCCGTGGAGGAACGCTGGTTGCCCAGGGACTTGGTACGCGCGACGTTGACGACCATCTCGCCCTCGCGAGGCTGCTCGCCCACGATCATGCCCTCGTAGCACTCGTCGCCCGGCTCAACGAAGAGCTGGCCGCGCTCCTGCAGGGTACCCAGGGCGTAGGCGACGGCGGCCTCGGTGGACATGGAAACCATGAGGCCGTTCTTGCGGGCGTTGATGTCGCCTGCGTAGGGGCCGTACTCGAGGAACGTGTGGTACATCATGGCCTCGCCGTGGCTGACGTTGAGCACGCGGGTCTTGAGGCCCATGAGGCCGCGGGTAGGAATCTTGAACTTAACGTTGGCGCGGTCGTCGTAGGTCTCCATGTTGGTCATGACGCCACCCACGAAACCGAACTGCTCGATGACCTTGCCGGCGTACTCGGCAGGAGTCTCAACCACGGCCTCCTCATAGGGCTCGAGAAGCTTGCCGTTCTCGTCCTTGTGATAGATGACGCGGGGACGGCCGACCTGGAACTCGTAGCCCTCGCGGCGCATGCTCTCCATGAGAACGGTCAGGTGCAGGATGCCGCGGCCGGCAACCTCGACGCCCGAGTGATCCTCGAGCTCGTTAATGGCCATCGTGATGTTGGCCTCTTTCTCGGCCATCAGGCGCTCTTTGAGCTGACGGGCGCCCACGATGTTGTTCTGGTCCTCACGACCCACGAGCGGCGAGGTGGAAGCCTCGAAAATGACCGACAGCGTGGGGGGATCAACGTGGAGGGGCTCAAGGTGCTGGGGGTTCTCGGGATCGGTAAACACGTCGCCGATGTCGATGCCGTCGGCACCCACGACTGCGGCGATGTCGCCGGCCTGAGCCTCAGTGCACTCCTTGCGGCCAAGGTAGTCAAAGGTGAAGAGCGTCTTGACCGTGGCCGTGGAAGTGGATCCGTTGTTCTTGACAACAGCGATCTTGTCGCCCTTGTGCACCGTACCGGAGTAGATGCGGCCCACGCCGATACGACCGAGGAAGTTGTCGTGGTCGACATTGACGACCTGCATGGCAAGAGGAGCGTCGACGTCGACTTCGGGAGCGGGCAGGCCGTCGACGATCATGTCGAGCAGCGGGTACATGTCCATGTTGCCGTCTTCGGGATCAAGACGGGCATAGCCGTTGACACCGGAGGCAAACACGACGTGCTCCATGGAGAAGGTGAGCTGCTCGTCGGTGGCACCCAGGTCGCACATAAGGTCGAGCACGTCGTTGACGGCAGCCTCGGGACGGGCGCCGGGACGGTCGATCTTGTTGATGACGATCATGATGGAAAGGCCGGCAGAGATAGCGTTGGAGAGCACGAAACGCGTCTGGGGCATGGGGCCCTCGAAGGCGTCAACGAGCAGCAGGGCGCCGTCGGCCATATGCAGAACGCGCTCGACCTCGCCGCCGAAGTCAGCGTGGCCAGGAGTGTCGATCACGTTGATCTTGATGCCCTTGTACTCAATGGAGATGTTCTTGGCAAGGATGGTGATGCCGCGCTCGCGCTCCTGGTCGTTAGAGTCGAGAATGCGCTCCTGCACCTCCTGGTTGGCACGGAAGGCGTCCGTCGCACGCAGGAGCTTGTCGCACAAGGTAGTCTTACCATGGTCGACGTGGGCGATGATTGCAACGTTTCTCAAGTGCTCCTGACGCATATGTTTTTCAACCTTTCAGACGTAACGTGCGTACATGCGATAAGAATAGCGAGTTCTATGCGAGTAACTCCACCACACCGGCAGGTGCAACATCTGAGCACACAAAGTTTTGCTCATCGGCGGGGTTGTCATAGGTAAGATAGGCGGAATAGCCCTGCGAAAGGCCCTTCTCGCCGTATTCGACGATGAGGGCGGGAACATATCCCTCTTCAGAGCCTTCGTCGATTGCGCCGTCGTACGCAATGGCATAACGCACGGCAGGGCCGGTAAGACCCTCAATCGACTGCTTGCCGGTGGCAGCCGCGCGCACGCGCGCACGGGCCTCTTCGATGCTCTCCTCGAAGTCGTCGTCATCGAAGGTGAGCAGCATTGCCTTGCCGGCTTTGTCGGCAACAGCAAGGCTCACAGAAAGCTCGCCAGAGGTGGCAAGAATATCGAGTGCATAATCGATGAGGGAACAGGTGAGGTCGTCGAGCTCTTGGCTGATGGGCTCGGGGGTGCAGGGCGCGTCATGTGCGTCGCTCATCATGCTTCCTTCCTGTCGGCATCTTCGTGCTCAACATCCTGGTCGGGATCAATCACAGGCGCCTCAAGCGCAGCGGGAACCTTCTGGACAGGTGCGGCACCTTCGCCATCGGTCAGACCCAATGCGCACTTGAAAGAGGCAATCGATTCGTCGATGGCCAAAATATGACCTTTGAGCTTGCGACACGCGAGGATGGAGCGCGTGAGAATCGTGGAGGCAACCACGGCTGCAACGGCAAGGACGGTGAAGATGGTAACGCGTGCCATCATCAGGCGCACGTAGCGCAAGGCGACGAATCCCACAACGATGCATACCAACAAGGCGATAATGGAGTTGCGCCGAGCTTCCTGCTGAACACCCAGATACACGCACACCTGCTGGCGCAGGAGCTCCACACCCTTCAACCGCGACTGTTTCTCAACAAGGGCGGTCACGCGCGTTTTGCCCTTGCGGGGATTCGCATACGAGTCCACCTGACGGGCCGCTGAGCGGTTGTGCGGGTTGAGAAGATACTTCTTTGCCTCACAAGCTTTGTTGAGGAAATGATCGACGCGGTTCTGCAAAGCCGGGATGTCGGAGAAGTCAAACTCCCCCACAGCCTTTTCCAGTCCATAGAGGGCCATCGTGATGTCCTCGTCGCTTGCCCCCTCCTCCAAACCGAGGGCATGCAGGGCCTCGAAGCGATTCATATGGACGGCTCCCTCCGCGCGCCGGAATAACAAAAAGGGCCGGCCAGGTTTCCCCGTCCGACCCGCTCGTTTCGATGGTGGAGATGAAGGGGTTCGAACCCTCGGCCTCAGGCTTGCA
This sequence comes from uncultured Coriobacteriaceae bacterium, assembly GCA_900539345.1. Classification (GTDB taxonomy): domain Bacteria; phylum Actinomycetota; class Coriobacteriia; order Coriobacteriales; family UMGS124; genus UMGS124. Next base: position 28,898 of record UQBS01000010.1, read on the forward strand.
AAGCCCGCGCTCTCCCAGCTGAGCTACATCCCCATAGGTAAAAATAAACGCCCCAGCGGCGACTCGGCTCACGCTGAGGCGTTTATTACCAAGTAAATGGTGGGCCCGACAAGGTTCGAACTTGTGACCTCCCGGTTATCAGCCGGACGCTCTGACCAACTGAGCTACGGGCCCTCAAAACGCGGGGATTAATATACAACGCCCTCAAGCCTGACGTCAACAATGAATTTGATTTGTGAAGACATCATCATAATTCAAAACAGCTACAATGGGCAACCTATAGTGAGCAAAGAGGAAGCGAGAGGAGGCTGCAGTGATACGCGTGAATCTAGAGACGGTCGCAATGGGCTCGATTCCTGGCACAAGCCTCGTTCTTTTGAGGCCGGTAGCAGGTGAAAAGCACCGAGACTCCGTGCTTCCCATTTGCATCGGCCCCGTGGAGGCAGCCTGCATCGGCCGTGCCCTCAATCCCGACGGCGCAAGCCGGCCCATGACGCACGCGCTCCTCAATGCTGCCATCGTGCAGCTTGGCGGGCAGGTAAGCCATGTGTCCATCGACAAGGTGAGCGGCACTGTGTTTTATGCCAGCATTCACATCAAGCGTATCTGCGATGAGGTCTGCATCGATTCGAGGCCCTCTGATGCCATCGCGTTGGCGGTGCGAGCCCAGGCCCCCATCTACGTCGACGACGCAGTGATGGCCTCGGCGAGCTTCCCGGCATGGGTCAACGTCCCCAAAGAGGCACAAAAGGCCATGCAGGAGGAGTTTCACAGCTTTGTGGAGGAACTCAACCCCGAAGACTTCTCGTTGTAGAACCAATCGCACTCATATCGCGCACGAAAAAGGGCCTGTCCGCTCGCTTCATTGGGAAGCATTGAGCGGACAGGCCCTTCCTTTTCAAGCACGCAAGGTCAGTGACGACCTCGAAAACCGCTACTCCCCGGCTTCGAGCGCCTCGTCGACGGAACCTTCCTCGCCGTCGCCCAGGTCGACCTCGTCGAGGCCACCGTCGGTCACAGCGTTGAGGTCAAGGGTGCCCTGACCCGACAGCTGGGCTGCCTTGGACTTGTTGTTGGGACGCATACGAGCCACAGCCATGACCCTGTCGCCATCGGCCACGTCCATGATACGCACACCCTGCGTGGAGCGGCCGAGCTTCGAGATGTCGTTGGCGCGTACGCGGATGACGATGCCTTCGGCGGAGACGATCATGATCTCATGCTGCGGACCGATGACCTTCACGCCTGCAAGCAGGCCCTTCTTCACCGTCATCTGGATGGTGTACACGCCCTGGCCGCCACGGTTCTGCTCGGGGTACTCGCTGATGGGCGTGCGCTTGCCGTAGCCCTTCTCAGTGATGACGAACAGGTCGCCGTTGCCGTTGGTCGTCTCCATGGAGAGCAGCTTGGCGCCGTCGGTGAGCGCGATGCCCTTGACGCCCATGGTGTTGCGGCCGGTGGGGCGCACCTGCGACTCGTCCCACTTGATGGCCTTGCCGGCGTCGGACACCAGTATGATCTTGTCACCCTCATGCACGCGGCGCACAGCGATAAGCTCGTCGGTGGGACGCAGCAGGATGGCGATGATGCCGTCGCGGCGCGACTTGGCAAACTCCGCCAGCGAGGTCTTCTTGACCATGCCCTCGCGCGTGGCGAAGAACCAGTAGTCGTTCTCGGGGAAGTCGCGCGTGTTCACGACGGCGGCGACGGTCTCGCCTTCCTCGAGCGGCAGCAGGTTCACAATGGCCGTGCCGCGAGCCGTGCGGCTGGCGAGCGGCAGCTCGTGGACCTTGAGGCGGTAGACCTTGCCCTTGTTGGTGAAGAAGAGGACGTACTCGTGGGTCGAGGCCACAAAGATGCGGTCGACGAAGTCGTTCTCCTTGAGGTTCACGCCCTGCATGCCCTTGCCGCCACGGTTCTGCGAGCGGTAGGTGGCAACGGGCAGGCGCTTGACGTAGCCCGAAGACGTGATGGTGACGACCATGTCCTCATCGGCGATGAGGTCCTCGACGTTGAGCTCCTTGGTGCCCTCGTGGCTGATCTCGGTGCGGCGCGGATCGGAGAACTTCTCCTTGATCTCGAGCATCTCCTCCTTGATGACGCCCAGGATCTTGTCGGGGTTGGCAAGAAGGTCCTCGTAGTAGGCGATGGCGCGGCGCAGGCCGTCCAACTCCTCCTGAATCTTGTCACGCTCGAGGCCGGTGAGGCGCTTCAGGCGCATCTCGAGGATGGCTGCAGTCTGCTCGGAGGTGAAGCCGAAACGGGAGATCATGCGCTCGGAGGCCTCGACATCAGTGCGCGAGGAACGAATGATGTTGATGACCTCGTCGATGTTGTCGAGCGCCATGAGCAGGCCCTCGAGGATATGCGCGCGGGCCTGGGCCTTTGCCAGGTCATAACGCGTACGCCTCGTGACGACCTCGACCTGGTGGTCGATGTAGTACTGCAGCATCTCGCGCAGGCTCAGCTGCTTGGGCACGCCGTTGACGAGCGCCAGGTGGTTGCAGCCGAACGTGGTCTGCAAAGAGGTGTGCTTGTAAAGGTTGTTGAGCACGACCTCGGGCACGGCGGAGTTCTTGAGCTCGATGACGAGACGCAGGCCCTTGCGGTTGGACTCGTCGCGCATGTCGGCGACGCCTTCGATGCGCTTCTCGTTGACAAGCTGGGCAATCTTCTCCTGCAGCATGCCCTTGTTCACCGTGTAGGGGAACTCGGTGAACACGAGCTTGTTGCGGCCCGTCTTGCTCGTCTCGACATGAGCCTTGGCGCGCACGGTGAGCGAGCCGCGGCCGGTCTCATAGGCCTCGCGAATGCCGTCGGAACCCATGATGATGGCGCCGGTGGGGAAGTCAGGACCGGGCATCACGGTCATGAGCTCGTCAACCGTGGCATCGGGGTTGTCGATGAGCATGCACGTGGCATCGATGGCCTCGCCGAGGTTGTGGGGAGCGACGTTGGTCGCCATGCCGACGGCGATGCCGGCCGAGCCGTTGACGAGCAAGTTGGGGAAGCGTGCCGGAAGCACCGTGGGCTCATGGAGCGACTCGTCGTAGTTGGGCTGCCAGTCCACGGTGTCCTTGTTGAGGTCGCGCAAGAGCTCCATGGCGGGCTTGGCCAGGCGCGACTCGGTGTAACGCATGGCTGCCGCAGAGTCACCGTCGATGTTGCCGAAGTTACCGTGGCCGTCTACCAGCGGCACACGCATGGAGAACCACTGGGCCTGGCGCACCATGGCGTCGTACACGGCGGAGTCACCGTGGGGGTGGTACTTACCGATAACTTCGCCGACAGTCCATGCCGACTTCTTATGGGGCTTGTTGGGGAAGATACCCGCCTCGTTCATGGCATACAGGATGCGGCGGTGCACCGGCTTCAAGCCGTCGCGCACGTCAGGAAGGGCGCGCGCAGTGATGACGCTCATCGAGTACTCGATGAACGACTGCTCCATCTCTCCGCCGAACTCGGTGAGCTGAAGCTGGGCAGGGGCGATGTCCTCCATGCCTGCCTCAAGCTCCTCGTCGTCTTCTTCCTCTTCAGCTTCCTCTTCACCCGTCTCGTCGGGAGCATCGGGATCGTACTCTTCACCCGACGACGCATCCTCCTCGGCGCGCGCCATGAGGCGGCGCAGGTCCTCAGGCAGGCCCACACCCTCGTTCATGTTGTTAGAATCGTCAGCCACGCTACAGCCTTTCTCTACGTGGTCCTAATCGTTGGCAATCACAAACCCTGTGGAACACAGCGGACGAGGTTCCCGCCCATACTAACGCGGGTTCTCGTCCGCAAGGCGCCGGAAGGCGATGCGTATGTACACCAAAGGTGCGCACCGCGCGTGAGCCTCCCGACACGGAGCGGTCTGTGCGACGAGCCCCGCGGAACGCAGCAGGCCAGGTTCCGCCGCACACTAGATGTCGAGGTAACGGGCGTCTTTGGCGTGACGCTCGATATAATCCCTTCGATACTCCACCTGGTTGCCCATGAGTTCGCGCACGGCACGCTCCGCCTTGGCGGCATCCTCGATGGTCACGCGACGCAGAATGCGCGTCTTGGGGTCCATCGTGGTGTCAGCGAGCTGCTGGGGGTCCATCTCGCCCAGACCCTTGTAACGCTGGACGGAGTACTTCTTCTTCTCGCCCTTGGCATCGATGGGCACGTACTTCTCGATAGCCTGAGCGAGCAGCTGGTCTTCGGGATCCTTGCCGGTGGGGTAGACGTAGTGAATCTTCTTGCCCACCTTTACGCCAAAGATGGGCGGACAAGCCGAGTACAGGTAGCCGGCCTCGACGAGCGGGCGCATGTACTTGTAGAAGAACGTCATAAGCAGGATGCGAATGTGAGCACCGTCGACATCAGCATCGCTCATGATGATGATCTTGTGGTAGCGCGCCTTGGACAGGTCGAAGTCGCCGCCCTCACCAGAGGAGTCGGTGACGCCGGTACCGATGGCCGTGATGAGAGCCTGAATGGTCTCACTAGAGAAAGCGCGGTGGTCGCCAACGCGCTCGACGTTCAAAATCTTGCCGCGCAAGGGAAGAATTGCCTGGATGTCTCGGCGACGGCCGTCCTTGGCCGAACCGCCTGCCGAGTCACCCTCGACAATGAAGAGTTCGGTCATGGCAGGCTCGCGCACCGAGCAGTCGGCAAGCTTGCCGGGCAGGCTCGCGCTCTCAAGCAGGCCCTTGCGACGCGTGGCCTCGCGGGCCTTGCGAGCAGCGGTGCGGGCCTTGCTGGCCGAAATCGCCTTGTTGCAGATAGCGCGGGCCTGGGTGGGATGCTCCTCGAAGTACTCCTGGAGTCCGGCGGCCACAGCCTGCTGCGTGAGGTTGCGCATGAAGGTGCTGCCGAGCTTTGCCTTGGTCTGACCCTCGAACTGCGGGTCGGCAAGCTTGACCGAGACGACGGCCGTAAGGCCCTCGCGAGTGTCGTCACCCGTGAGGTTCTGGTCCTTGTCCTTGAGAATGCCCTGCTTACGCGCATAGTCATTGATTGTGCGCGTCAAAGCGGTACGGAAGCCCTCAAGGTGCGTGCCGCCGTCGATGGTGTAGATGTTGTTCGCGAAGGTCATGACCTTGGAGCCATACCCGGTGTTCCACTGAATGGAGACCTCGACCTCGCCGCGCTTGTCGTCGGTGACATCGTCAGCCGACTTGCCCTGCACGTAGATGGGCTTGGACAGGCCGGGGAGAATCTCGTTGCCTTCGTTCAAGAACTTGACGAAGTCATTGATGCCGCCCTGGTAGCAGTACTCCTCCACGCGCGGGGTGAGCTCGCGCTCGTCGGTGAAGACGATCTTGAGGCCGCGGTTGAGGAAGGCAGTCTCCTGCAGGCGCGCCGAGATGGTGTCGTGGTCGTAGACGGTGGTCTCTTGGAAGATCTCGGGGTCGGGCCAGAAGGTGACCTTGGTACCCGTGGTCTTCGTCTTGCCGATGACCTCGATCTGCTTTGTGGTCTTACCGCGCGAGAACTCCATCGTGTGAATCTCGCCGTCGCGCTTGACCTCAACCACCAGGCGCTCGGACAAGGCGTTCACGACGGAGACGCCGACGCCGTGCAGACCGCCGGACACCTTGTAGCCGCCGCCGCCGAACTTGCCGCCCGCGTGCAGGATGGTCATGACGACCTCAAGGGTGCTCATCTTGCGCTTGGGGTGCTTGGCCACGGGGATGCCACGGCCGTTGTCGGTAACCGTCACCGAGTTGTCGAGGTGCACGGTGACGTCGATGCGGTTGCAGAAACCCGCCATCGCCTCGTCGACCGAGTTGTCAACAATCTCCCACACCAAGTGGTGCAGGCCCATAGAACCGGTGGAGCCGATGTACATGCCGGGGCGCTTGCGCACCGCCTGCAGACCTTCAAGGATCTGAATGTCTTCGGCACCGTAGGAGGGTGTTTTGTCCGCCACGGATATCCTCTCTTCTTGAGCTTCAAAGGACCGCCTAAGCGATCCACAGCCAATCAGAGCAAGTATACCCTGCACAGGTGCAGACATAATTACCGTTAGTGTAAATGCCTAGAAACCATATCTGTAAGCCCTTTAAATGGGCCATATCGGTCTTTTTAGGCTTTGTTTGACTTTTTCCACCTTATGCTAGCCATCATGGCCTGACGCGCCTTCTCTTTAAGCGCCTCGTCAGTGATGCACGCAACCTGGGCGTCAACGCGGGCAATCTCGGCAGCTGTGAGCTCAAGCAGATACGCCGGGTCATAGGCACGCTCGACCACATCGTCGTGGGCGGGAGCAACGTGCACGCGTGTGGACACCTTAAAGCGCAGGCAAATGGCAACAAGATCGGGCTGTTCCTGAGTACAGCGCATGTTCCATTCCGCAAGAATCGCCTGAGCATTGAGCTGAAATTCCTGGGCCCACAGGGCGGAATCAGTGTAAAGCACCAGTTCAAGACCTTGTTTTTTCTGCACGGGATAGCAGCCCACAACATGGGCGCACACGCGCTTGTCACGCAGGGAGCGCACGACCCCCATGGCGCGGCCCACCTGTGACGATGTGCGCGAGTGGCGTGTTGCACGTGAAACAACGTCGTCAAACAGACTCATGGAAGCCTCACCACCTTGGCACGGTCGAGCTCGGCGGCAGAGAAATAGTCGAGGTTCGTGGTGGTCACAACCGTCTGAACTCCGGCAGCAACCAGGCCGAACAGTCGGCTGCGGCGAGAGGCGTCGAGCTCGCTCATAACGTCGTCGAGCAAGAAAAGGGGGTATTGACCCGACACCTCGGCGACAAACTCGACTTGAGCAAGCTTGATGGCGAGGACAAGAGAGCGCTGTTGGCCCTGAGAGGCGAAGGCACGGGCGGAGGCGTTGGAGATTCGCAGGTCAATGTCGTCGAGATGGGGCCCCACGAGCGTTGCACAGCGACGCTCCTGCTCAGCCATGTTGGACATGATGAGACCAAAGAGGGCGTCTTCCACTTCCTGGCGCGACGTCGAGGCGTCGAAATCGCTCGCCCAGGCGCTGTCGTAGGACATCTGCGCGCCCTCCCCCGCCGCAAGCTCGCCGTAGACGCGCTCCACATGGGGGGCAAGGCGGGCAAGCAGGGCCTGGCGGTAGCAAAAGAGCACCGCTCCTGCGCGAGCTGCGGACGCGCTCCATGCTTCGATGAGGGTTTGGTCGGGCTCGATACCCGCACGGGCCGCTTCTTTAAACAGTGTGTTTCGCTGATACACGGCCCTACGGTAGTCGTGAGCTACCTGGGCATAGGACTCCTTGAGCTGAGAGCCAAAACCATCGAGCAGGTCCCGACGGCCGGCGGCGGGCCCCTTTACAAGCGCAAGCTCATCGGGGAAGAAAAGCACGCTCGTCAGGTCGCACACCTGACCCTGCACCGAGCGGCGCTTCCCGTTTACCTTATATAACTTTCTGGTGGGGTGAATGTCGCACGTCACGTCTATCTGGCGCTTCTCCCCCTCCACATGCATGCTGAGTCCGCCGAGGTCGCACCCTTGGCGCAGCAGCTCGGAAGGCGAAGCATGCTTGAACGACGCACCGCAGGTGAGCACCTGCATGCCCTCAATACAGTTGGTCTTGCCCACCGCATTGGGACCCACAAGCACAGTGAGCCCGCGTGCCGGCTCCAGCACGCGGGTCTCCATGTTTCTGAAGTTGCGGTACCCAACCTGGGTGACGACGAGTGACATGTGCTTCCCGACCGGTTGCAGCGCCGTTTAGTAACCCATGCGCACAGGCATGACGAGGTAGAGGAAGTCCACCTTGTTGCCCAGCATCTTGAAGATGCCCGGCTTGGAGGGGTTTTCCATCTGGAAGGCCATCATGTCGTCGTCGCCGGCCTTCTGCACACAGTCGTAGATGAAGCGGGAGTTGAACGCGATGGTCTGGCTCTCGCCCTCCACCTCCACGGGGATCTCCTCGCGGGCGCTGCCCTGATCGGGCAGGTTGGACGTGATGACAAGCAGGCTCTCGGCCGCGTCGATCTGGAAGCGAATCTCGGAGTTGGAGACGGTCATGGCCTTGATGCGCTGCATGGCCTCGAACAGGTCGTTGACCTTCACCTTCACACCCGTCACGTACGAGGCGGGAATGAGCTTGCGGTACTTGGGGTAGCTGCCCTCGATGCGGCGCGTGACGTACACGACGTCGCCGAAGAGGAAGACGATCTGAGTCTGGTTCGTGCCGATGGTCATCGTGCGCGACTCACTTGCCATGGAAAGCACGCTGCGCAGCGTCTTTGCCGGGGCGATGACCTCGAAGTCCTCCACGCCGCTCGTGATCTTGGTCTCAGCCACGGCAAGACGCACCGAGTCAGTCGTGACGAAGCGCACGATCTCGGGCGTGATGTTGACAAGCACGCCGTTGAGCACCGTGCGGCTCTTGTCGGTGGAAGCGGCCACGGCGACACGGTTTACCATGTCGTTGAGGCTTGCCGTGGGGACCTCCACCATCGAATCGATCTGATAGCTGGGGAACTGCGGGAAGTCCTGTGCTGCAAGCGTGTTGATGGAGTAGGAGGAGCTGCCGCAGCGCACGTTGAGCACAGTCCCTGCAAGCTCAAAGGAGATGGCCATGTCGGGCAGGTGGCCAACGACTTCGGCAAGGAGCTTACACGGAACAACGAGGGCACCCGGTTCCTCAACATTGGCAATGACAGTCTGCTTGATGGAGACCTCCATGTTTGAAGTCTCAAGAACGAGGGACTGTCCTTCAGCTGTAATGAGAACACCGGAGAGAATGGGAAGGGTGGAGTTCATGTCCATACCCTTGATGGAACGGTCGAGAGCTCCCTTGAGAGTATCCCTGTCGATAACGAACTTCATCTTGTCTTTCCCTTCTTTTCTTATATTAAAGAGTAGTTGTAGTAGTAGGTCGGTTTCAAATGTTGATTAGTGTGCTCAATGCCTGGTAGATACCGAAAAACTTTTGCTTTGGACACGCTGATTTCTTCAACCTGTTTCAACGCGCCGCCAAGGTCTCATGCATTGTAGACGAGTGTTGCACACGCTTTGAACGTCCTTTCAACCTCATTTCGACTCGTTGCACAACCGGTTCTTGAAGTCCTCGAGCTGACGGGCATAGGTGTGGTCGACGTTGCGCTTCTCGTTGATGACTTTGATGCCGTGCGTGATCGTGGAGTGGTTGAGCCCCACGACGTCGCCGATAGACTGGTAGGTTTCGTCGGTGAGCTGGCTGGCAAGCCACATATAGACCTGACGAGCCTCTTTGATGGCAGCGGTCCTGCTCCGGCTCGTTACCTGCTCATAGGTGACGCCGTATTCCCTTGTGACCGCCTCGATGATCTTGTCGAGGCTGATGATGGTCGTGACGTTGTACTGCGAGTCGATGTACTCCCTGATGCCGTCCGGCGTGATGACGTTGGGGTCGTGTTCGGCGTTGAACATGATGCCGTTGATGAGGCCCGTCATCAAACGGGGGCTGTCCGGACCGTACTCAGCCATGACTTTGAACGCCTCATCCGAGATGCGCACGCTTGTCATGCCGTTGCGCGCTCGGTAGCGCTCATAGAAGCTTTTAAGGATGGAAAGCTTCATTTCCCAGGTAGGAGCCTTAATGTCTTGCACCATGCCCTGCGCGAAGCGCGTCTTGAGGCGCGGGTCGAGGTCGAGGTAGTCAGGTGCACGGTCGGCCGCAAGCACGATTTGCTTGTTGCCGGAGAGCATGAAGCTGTTGAAGATGTTGAAAAGTGCGCCCACCGTCTCCTGCTGCTGGTTGCGGAACTCCTGCACGTCGTCTACCAGCAGAACGTCGATGTTTTCCATATCTTTGAGCACGGCATGTCCACGCAGCTTTTGAACGTGCACCTCGTCGACATAGCGCGTGATGAACATGTCGGCGCTGATGTATTCCACGCGTGTGCGGGGCTGGTTGGCCATGATGTAGGACTGGATCGCGAGCAAGAGGTGCGTCTTGCCGTTTCCTGAAGGACCCCAGATGAAAACGGGGTTGAAAAGGCTGCCGTCGGGTTGCTCGGCCACGCTGCGCGCCACGCGATACGCCATGATGTTGGAATCGCCAACAACATAGGTATCAAAGGTAAAGTCGGTGCTTGTCTGGGCTTTTACCTCGTCCTTTTGCTTGGGTCCATCCTCAAGTACCGGGATTGGCTGAGAGGGGTTGGGGGAGCTTTCAACATTCGTTGAAACGGGTGGTTGAAAACTGTTCACCGCGGGGGTAGCACTTTGCGAAGGTTCGGAGTTCTTGACCGCAGAGGGGAAGGGAACCTCTCCCGACAGGATGCGGGAGTGGATGCGGGGGCGTCCCGCGCCGGCGGCCTTGCCTGCGAGGGCCGCGGCGCTCAAGGGGGCTGCTGCCGGGGCGGCGGCTGCGCTGGGTTCAGGGCAGGCAACAGGCGAGGGGGGCTCTGCGGGGAGGGACTGCGCCGCATCGTTGTGGTCGCCGAAGTCGGCCGCAGGTGCGCCTGCGTGTGCCTGCGTCGCCTGTTCGGTTGTGGATGGCGCCTGTACCTGCGATTCTGGAGCGGGAGCGGCTGGAGCTGCTGGTGTGGCAGCAGGGCCTGTCGGGGCGATGTCGGCGCCGTCCACCTCGACTTCGAGCGTGACAGGTTCCATGGTTATCTCGCCCATGAGGGCCTCGACTGCCTCGCGGTACTTTCCCATGAGGTTGCGTGCGGCCCATTTCTGCTTGGTTGTCAGACGCATGACCGCGCCGTCGAACGACGAGGGACTTGCTCGTTCGAGCCAAGCGAGGAGGTCGTCTTGCCCTTTGGCGCGCACTTCGTCGAGCATGTCGGCCCAGAGGAACTGGGCGTCTTGTTCGAACATCTCCTGGTCCATGCGTTACCTCCCTTGCGCGATCTCGCCGAGAAGGCGGTGTCCCGCCTCGGTCAGTACGTATTTCTGGCCGTTCTTCACAATGAAGCCGGCCTCGGCAATCTTCTGCAAACGCCTTCCTGCTGTGGCGTTTGACATGCCTGTGGCTTGCGCCACCTCGGTGCCGCCCACCTTCTCAAAGTTGAAGAAGAGCGAGATGATCTGCACTTCTTCCTGGTCGAAGGGGGTGTTTGCATATGTGCTGCCTTGAGGCAGGGGCATGTTGGCGCCTTGCGGGTTGCTTGCGGGCGCGAATGCTGCCTGGGAGGCTTGGCTCACTTCACCGTACGGCATGCCCTGCATGGGTGTGGCGTTTGCGGGCCATTGGGTCCCGGCTGCGTACGGGTTCCATCCGCCTGGAGGCGTCTGGGGCATACCGGCTTGGCTGTAGGGCATTGCGCCCGGTTGATTCCACGCGCCTTGTTGCTGTGCTGCGGGCATGGGCGCCTGCGGATAGGCGCCTTGCGGCTGCTGCCAAGCTTGACCGGGGGTACCCTGTGCATATCCGGGGTTGCCGCCCGGCATGCCGGGCTGTATTGACGACTGGCCGTACATGGTCTGGCCTGCAGGTGCATACCCTTGAGGGCCAGTATAGGCCCCCTGTTGAAAACCTTGTGCACCGCTCTGGGGCATTCCGTACATATTGAGCGGCTGTCCTTGTCCCATGCCCTGGGGATACCCTCCCTGTCCAGCCATGGGATAGCCGACTTGAGCCTGCATGCCGGCAGGGTAGGGGGCTGCTGCATTCTGGGAAGCCCCCGTTGCGGTGTCGGGGTTGGGCGCGCTGCCGGGCGTGGGCTCGTCCTTGTGGGCCAGCGACACGGTGATGACGGCGCCTTGCCCCAGGTTGTCCTCGATGGAAATGCTACCGTGCTGGAGCTTGACCGTGGCCTCCACCATGGGAAGCCCCGAACCGGTGCCTCGTATGTAGCGCTTCATCGCCTTGGTGGCGCTGGAGAACGTGGGGCGAAGGGCTGCTTGCTTGTTGGGGATACCCGGTCCCTGGTCAGAGAACGAAATGGTCTGACCCCTGTCCATGATGGATATCGTTGGTTCGATGAACTGGGCATGGATGTAGTTTTCAACCAGCTCACGAATGATGTGCCAGGGCCAGTCGCCTCCTTGCTGGGTGGCGAGCTCCCACACGTTCTTGGTGATCTCGTCGAGGTAGGTGCGCACGTCGCTGGGCGGCACCGTCACCACGCGCGGCGGCACTGTCATGGAGTCATATACGGCTATGCGAGCAGGCTGCTTGGGCGCGATGATCTCATCGTCGTCGTTTTCCTGCGCGTCGCCTGAGTTTTCCACGAATGGGTAGAACGTGTCCGACAAGATTTCCTCCCTGAGAACGATAAGAATGAATCTTACGCTCTTTGGAGACTGGTATTTTCAACATTTCATTGATGTTGAAAACTTCTCAACTTCCCTAGGTTTCAAACTTTTCACCTGAAAAATGAACAGATAGCAGTGAAAACAATCAACATTTCAACTGAGTTTTTCATTTTTGACAGAAAATCGGCTTCAAATTTTAGACTCTGTTGAAAAGTTAGGTGAAAAGTTGAAAAGTTTTCTACCAAGTTGGACTTTGTTAGATAACATTGAGAATTGTGGAGAGGTTTTACCGTTTTACGTGCAGTTTTTGCACGGTACTCCTATGCTTTATTGACATCATTTGTCGTGGTGGATAGGATTGGCAAACTGCAATAGCCGCCATTTGTGCTCTATATATATCAGGAGGATTCGATGAAGCGCACTTATCAGCCCAATAAGAGGCATCGTGCCAAGGTGCACGGCTTCCGTGCCCGTATGGCCACCAAGAACGGCCGCAAGGTTCTCGCCCGCCGTCGTGCTAAGGGCCGTGCCAAGCTCACCGTTTCTGACGAGCGTCACACGAAGTAACTTTCATTGGATGACCAAGGCTGCATGAACATCATTAAGTCCAGCGAGCAAATCAGCGAGCTGTTCAGCCAAGGGAAAAGGGTTTCTGCCAAAGAGATCCGCATCATCTATAAAAAGCACGATGAGCAACGCGACCCCTGTGGTCGCGTTGCTTTTATAGCGGGAAAAAAGCTCGGCAATGCCGTAGTTCGCAACCGCAGCAAGCGCGTTATGCGCGAGGTTGCCCGTGAGAACGGTCTACCCGTTGAGGGATACGACATCCTGCTCATGGCAACTCCTGCAACGCGCGGTGCAGATCATGATGTGCTCAGCTCTTCTTTGGCAAAGGCTCTTCGTCGTGCGGACATTCGGTAACGATGTCTAGGCTGTCGGGCGCATGGGAGAAGGTGAGGCGCATTCCGCGTTGGCTTGGAATGTGTCTCATCAATTTTTATCGGGGGTGTATCTCCCCTCGTTTTCCTGCCTGTTGTCGATACGTGCCGACATGTTCGCAGTATGCCCTTTGTGCTGTGGAGCGCTTTGGATTGCTCAAGGGTTCATGGCTGTCTCTGAAGAGGATTCTGCGTTGCAATCCTTTTCATGAAGGCGGCTATGACCCTGTACCACAAACCTTCTCCTTGTTTGGGAGAAACGGGAATACAAATCGTTAGGCCGACCTGTTAGGTAATGGACCGTCAACGCCTGTTGACATTATTTTTGACACGGAGGATCTATGTGGGATTGGTTGATCACCTTCCTCTTCGACTGCATCCAGGGCCTTGAGGGTCTCCTGGGTGACTGGGGTCTCGCCATCATCATCTTTACTGTCATCATTCGTCTTCTGCTTCTGCCTCTGACCTTCAAACAGCAGAAGTCCATGGCCGAGATGCAGATGGTTACCCCCCTGCTTCAGGAACTGCAGACGAAGTATGCTGATGACCCCCAGCGTCTCAATGCTGAGATGACCAAGTTCTATGCCGAGCACAAGTTCAACCCCCTGGCGGGTTGTCTGCCCATGCTTGTGCAGATGCCTATCTTCTTTGCACTCTTCTCCGTCCTGCGCGACTATGTTCCCGCTGAAGCCAGCTTCTACGGCATTCTGCCTTCGCTTGCGAACAACGCTGGTGGCATTCTGGCCACTGCCGGCTTTGGCGCTGCCGTCCCCTACATCATCTTTGTGATCCTGTTCGGTATCCTGACGTTCCTCCCCATGTACCTGCAGCAGAACTCCAACTCGATGACCAAGGGCATGGGTGCATTCATGACCATCATGATGCTCTTTGTTGGTTGGTCTTCCCCTGCCGGCGTCGTGCTGTACTGGGTTGTTTCGAGTGGCTGGGGCGTTGTGCAGCAGCAGCTTATCTTCAAGAAGAAGAAGATTGAGGCCGAGGAGGAGCAGGCTGCTCTCGCTGCTTCGCAGCCTCCCAAGCCCGTTGAGGTTGATGTGGTGCGCCGCGAGCACAAGCCCCGTCCTCGCAAGAAGAGCTAAGTGTTTCACGTGAAACATATCATTTGCCGATGCTTTGAATAAGAGAGTAGTTGAGACCATGGCAGAGTTTGAAGAGGAAGTGCTCGAAGAAGAGTTTGAGGCCGAGGAGGCTTGTGATGAGCAGCCTGCGGCCGACGAGACTTCGCTGATTCCTGAAGAGTTTGCTGAGGTGGCGCGCAAGTACAAGGCTCATGAGTCTCTTTCCGATGACGACCTTGACCTTATCGCCGACACTTCGATTGAGGTTCTCCGCACGCTCCTTGGTTTCTTTGGTGCCGAGGGTGCAACCATTGATGAGTATGATGGCGGCGACGGCGAGCTGATTTTTGATGTGAGCAATGCCGACCTTGCGCTGCTCATTGGTCGTCACGGCAAGACGCTTGAGTCGCTGCAGTACATGTTCAGCGCCATTGTGCACAACAAGCTGGGCTTCAAGTTCCCTGTCGTTGTGGACATTGAAAGCTACAAGAGTCGTAGCCGTGCAAAGCTTGAGGCTATTGCCAAGTCGAGCGCCGCTCGTGCTCTGCAGCGCGGCCAGGAAGTGCGACTTCATCCTATGAAGTCCTACGAGCGTAAGATTGTGCACCTGACCTTGCGCAGCAACCCTAACGTTGTGACGCATTCTGAGGGTCAAGAGCCCAATCGCTGCGTCGTTGTTGTTCCGGCTTCCAAGAAGCAGGGCAAGTAACAAGAGCTTTTTCAACAAGCACTGTGATTGAGAAGAGGGAGACGTGAGTCTCCCTCTTTTTTTGACAAGAAACCACGGTACATTGTTTTTAGTCAAAACGAATGTACGGGTTGATTGCAGAAAGTGGTTGAAAATTAGGCCATAGTTTCTCAGCTTGTCCTTGCTTCTTGGGCGTCAGTGAGAAGCAGACTGTGCATCAAACAAGTTGACGTCTGAGTTTGCCTCTATATTCTGAGTCTCACCCAAGAGAGTGAAATGAAAATCAAGCACTCCAATATCTGGGTTTGTCTTTGTTCCTTGACTCTCATCCAAGAGGGTGAAATACAAATCAAGCATACCAACATCTGGGTTTGTCTTTGTTCCTCGGGTGTCATCCAAGAAGATGGAATGTAAATCAGACATTTCACCACCCGGGTTTGTCTTTGTCCCTTGAGTCTCACCCAAGAGGGTGGAATGCAAATCAGATACCCCAACACCCGGGTTTATCTTTGTTCCTCGGGCGTCATTCAAGAAGATAGAATGCAAATCAGGCACTCCTGCTTCCAGGTTTGCCTGTGTCTAAATGTAAGGCATGAGTCTAAGCTGCTTTGCTGATAAAGCATATGTCTCATAAGGCTCAAGCCTGAGACCTTTTACAATCATTGGGTAAAGAATCTTCTCACGACTCAATGTAAGTACTGCAAGCAATGGAAAGGAACCTGCGCATGGAAGCAAGCGAAGCACCTCGTCGCAAACATGTTGCTGATATCCCTGAGAACCTTGAAGAGCAAGCTGAAAAGCTGGTTGGCTTGTGCCAGAAGCTCAATCTTGAAGTCGACCAACAGCAGGCAAGGAAGCTTGTTGACTACCTTGTTTTGATGCTGAAGCAAAACGAGGTTATGAACCTGACTGCCATCAGGGAGTGGGACAAGGCCCTTGTGCTGCATCTTGCTGACTCCCTTGTTCCCCTGCCTGAGTTCTCCAAGGTCATGGCAAAGAATCCTGACAAGCCATTTCTTGACATGGGAGCCGGTGCCGGCTTGCCTGGCATTCCCCTGACTATTGCCACGTCGAGCACTACAGGTGTTCTGTGTGATTCGGTCAAGAAGAAGATGATTGCTGTTGAGGGATTCATTGCGGCTCTTAATTTGGGTGACAGGCTGTCGACGACGTCGGTGAGGCTTGAAGAGCTTGGTAACACGCATCGCGGAGTGTTTGGGTGCGTGACTGCTAGGGCGCTTGCGAGTTTGCCTGTTCTTGTGGAGTACGCTACTCCCCTGCTCGCAAAAGGTGGCTCTTTCATTGCCATCAAGGGCAAGCCTGAGCCTGAGGAGATCAAGGCTGGCTCCAAGGCGGCTCAGCTCTGTGGTCTGTCGGTTGTGTCTACGCGCACGATCGAGCTTCCAGGGGATGCCGGGGAGAGGACCATCATTGTGTATGAGAAGGTAAAGGAGACGGGGCTTGCCTTGCCGCGTGCAGTTGGCGAAGCATCCAAGCATCCTCTTGCATAACATTCTCCTGGATTTGTTGCGACAGAATGCACTCGTGTGCAGGCTCTTGAGAGACGCAAAGCAGTCCTGCAGTACTTTGGTATAAGATGTTTCACGTGAAACAGTTGCACTGAATTGAACGGAGCCCTCGTGGATTACAAGAAGACCAAGCGTAAATCGCCCGATAAAGACCCTAAAGTCATTGCCATCATGAACCAGAAAGGTGGCGTGGGTAAGTCCACGACGGCTGTGAACCTCTCTGCGGCATTGGGAGAAAAGAACTACAAGGTCCTTGTTGTTGACTTCGATCCGCAGGGCAACACCACGAGTGGCTTGGGGGTGGACAAGAACGCTGTTGAGAAGAGCGTCTATGATGCCATTCTTAACGACGTGCCTATGAGTGAGACGGTGGAAAACAGCACGAGTCACAACGTGTTTGTTATTCCTGCCACCATTCAGCTTGCCGGTGCTGAAGTTGAGCTTGTGCAAGCCGATGAGCGTGAGACCCGTCTCAAGAAGGCTATCGATGAGATTAAAGACAGCTTTGACTACATCTTCATCGACTGCCCCCCTTCTCTGGGAGTTCTTACCATCAATGCCTTGACGGCATGCAACAGCATTCTGGTTCCGATTCAGTGCGAGTTCTATGCGCTTGAGGGTGTCACGAAGCTCATGGAGTCCATCAAGATGATGAAGTCCACCCTCAACCCCGACCTTGAGATTTTCGGTATCGTGTTGACGATGTACGACAAGCGTACGTCTCTCTCCAAACAGGTGGCCGACGAGGTGCGCAACTACTTTGAGAAGAAAGTCTTCAAGACGGTCATCCCGCGCAATGTCAGGCTCAGTGAGGCACCAAGCTACGGTGAGTCTATTTTTGAGTATGACAAGCTCAGCAAGGGTGCTCAGGCATACCGCGACCTGGCAAAGGAAGTGATTCGCCGTGGCTAAAAAGGGTGGACTTGGCATGGGCCTGGGAGCCCTTGTCTCTCAGAGTGCCAAGGAATCGGGTCTTGACGAGATGGTCGACAAGGATGCGTCGGTCAAGGAAGTTGCGATTGACGAGGTGCATCGCAACCCCAATCAGCCGCGTACCAAGTTCGATCAAGAAGACCTCGATGAACTGAGTGCCTCCATCAAAGAGGTGGGCATCATTCAGCCCATCGTGGTGCGCAAAGACACTCAGGGCTATGAGATCATTGCCGGTGAGAGGCGCTATCAGGCGGCTTGTGCTGCTGGTCTCGAAAACGTGCCGGTTGTGGTGCGTGATGATACCGATGACATCACGAGCCTTCAGCTTGCCCTTATCGAGAACATTCAACGTGCCGACCTCAACGTCATTGAGGAGGCGCGCGCTTATCGCGATCTCATCGAGCGCAGCGCCATGACGCAGGAGGAGCTTGCCAAGAGTGTCTCGAAGTCGCGCTCGGCGATTGCCAATGCATTGCGTCTGCTCGAGCTTCCTGACGAGGTGCAAGAGATGGTGTATGCCGGCCAGCTTTCTGCCGGCCATGCCCGTGCCATCCTCATGGCAAAGGGCGACGAGGCTCGCATTGCCCTTGCCCATCGTGTCGTCAATGAAAAGATGACCGTGCGTATCGTTGAGGCGATTGCTCCGACGTTTACAGGTGAAGAAAAGCCGGTGCGTCAGAAAGTGCAGATTCCTGCCTCATATAAGAAGGCTGCTAAGACGCTGAAGGAAGGTCTTGGCACCCCGGTGCGTATTAAGGAATCAAAAGGCAAGTACCGTATCGAGATTGACTTTGAGAACGAAGAGCATCTCGAGCAGCTTATGGCCATGATTCAAGGATAGGGGATGGAAGCATGAAGGGTATCGTCAAGTTTCTCGGTATTGTCAGCGTGGCCGTGGGAGCAGCTGCTGTGACTGTCATTGCTCTGAATGACGAGCAGGTGCGCGCCAAGGTTGCTCATGCGACGGAGCAGGTCAAGCATGGTGTGCAAGAGATTGTTGCAACCGTGGCCGAGGGCGTCGACCAGGTTCGCAAGGAAGCGAGCCTCAACCAGGTGGAGAAGAATCAGGCCTGGGTTGACGAGCAGTGGGAAGCTTTGGGCATTTAAGGTATATTGTCTGACGTATTTGCATAGCAGTTAAAGAAAATCCCGCGTACGGTTCTCTATCGTACGCGGGATTTTTGTATCAATTCTGTATTGAAAACCAAACAAACTCGTTTGAAACGAGTAGCTTTACGCCTTCTGCTTGAGCTGACCGCAGGCTGCGTCGATGTCGGAGCCACGAGACTCGCGGATCGTGGTCTCAACGCCGGCGGCAGACAGCGTCTTGGCAAAGAGGGCGACACGTTCCTTGTCGGAAGGCTGGAAGGGGGAGCCTGCCACCTCGTTGAGCGTGATGAGGTTCACGTGGCACAGCGTCCTGCGGCAGAAGGTGACAAGGGCCTTGAGCTGAGCGTCGGAGTCGTTGATGCCGGCCATCATGGCGTACTCATAGGTGGGACGACGGCCCGTTGCCTCGGCATAGGAGGCCACGGAGTCACGCAGGCGCTCGAGGTCGTACTGGCGCACGCCGGGCATCAGCTCGTCGCGGGTGTCCTGCACGGCGGAGTGCAGGGAGATGGCGAGTGTGAACTGCTCGGGCTCGGAGGCAAAGCGGCGAATCTGCGGAAGGATGCCGGCGGTAGACACCGTGATGTGGCGAGCGCCGATGTCGAAGCCGTCCTTGCTGTTGAGGATGCGCATGGCCTCAAGCACAGCGTCGTAGTTGAGGAAGGGCTCGCCCTGACCCATGAGGACGACGCTGCTCACGCGCGTGCCAAAGTCGTTGGCAACGACGCGCACCTGGTCGACGATCTCGCCGGGGCCGAGGTTACGGGTGTAGCCGTTGCGGCCCGTGGCACAGAAGGTGCAGCGCATGGGGCAGCCGGCCTGCGTGGACACACACACGCAGAGCTTGTTCTTGCCCGGCATGCCGACGGTCTCGACGAGGGTGCCGTCGCCCATACGGACGAGGTACTTGCGCGTGCCGTCCTTGGAGACCTGCTTCTTGGTGACGGTCACCGGAAGAAGGGGGAGTTCCTGGGCAAGCCTCTGACGCAGGTCCTTGGGAAGGTTGGTCATCTCCTCGTAGGTGGAGACGCCCTTGCCGTAGAGCCACTGAATGACCTGCTTGGCCCTAAACGCCGGGGTGTTCATCTCCTTCTTGAGAATCTCGGTGATTTGGTCGCGGCTGAGAGCCTTGACGCCGATACTTTCAACGGTTGCGCGTTCCATGTGGTTATACCACCTCTCCTTTTAGAAAAACCCATTCCCTCGTAGAGTATCATGTGCAAAGTTGGTATCGAACAATCCGACAAACTTGCCACCTTGAGGGATGTGCAATGCAGGGTAAGAGATTTAAGAATCAAAGCCAAGACCAGCCCGCGCAGACGGGCAGGGCCAGTGGCGCGCATTTTGCCAAGACCCCGTCGAAATCTGCGCCGCAAGGTGCTCCTGCGCCGGCTAGGCCTTATCCACAGGTGCAGTCTATCCAGCTTCCCCAGCCTGTGCAACAGACGAACAGGCAGATGGTGACTGGTGAATTTGCAAAGGTCACGCCTTCTCAGCGCAGGCCGAACCAGGCCGCCCCGCAGCAGCAGGCAAAGAGGCCGCAACCTGGCCAGCTCGGTCAGGTGCGTGGTGCCGCGCAAAACCCGACATCGCGAAAGATCTCGCCGCTTGTTTCGGCGGCCATTCCGCGCGTGTCGAGTGATGCCGACGACTCTGCAGCACTTCGCCGCGCCGTCATCACGGGCGTTTCGGGCTCGATGAAGAAAATTCCTTCAAACACTCCCGCCCGCAAGGTGTCGGGATCGAACAAGGCGTACTCTCGGTACAGCAATGGGTACTTCGACAGGCCCGAGGCAAAGCAGCTGACCGATTATGTGGCTGCGTTCCAGACGGAACCGACAGTCGGCGCGCCTGCCTATTCTTGGATGGCGTTTGCCATCTATGGGGCCCTGTCGTGCGTGGCGAGCGTGGGATGGGCTGTTGCGACCATGGTGTCGGGGGCTGCTCCCCTGAGAGGTGCAAGTCCGCTTATGTTCGCGGGGTTGGTCATTCTCGCGCTCATTGTCGTGTGCGCCGTCGTGTGCGCCGCAGCCACCTCGGCGGCAACGCTGCGCACGGGCCGGTTTGAGCCCGCCGACGTATGGGCCTCAGCTATGGGAAAGTCTGCCCTCGTGCTCCTGGGTTGTCTTGTCGTTTGGATTGTGTGCGCAGCCGTTGTGGGTTAAAAGCTGCTTGAGGAAGGAAGTTGAAAGGCATGTCGTTTCTTGAGAACAAGAAAGTGGCGATACTCTACGGCGGTGTGAGCGACGAGCGCGAGGTGAGCCTTGCAAGCGGCCAGAACGCCTACGATGCCCTGAGCGCCGCCGGCGTGGACGTCGAGCTCATCGACACGCGTAACGGACGCGAGGCGCTGCGTCGTCTGGCGGACGGCGACTATGCGGCAGCATTCATTGCGCTGCACGGCAAGGGCGGCGAGGATGGAACCATCCAGGGAGCCCTTGAGATGCTCCAAATCCCTTATACAGGCTCGGGTGTGGCTGCCAGTGCCACGGCGATGGATAAATCGCGTTCTAAGGCCATGTATGCCCTCGCAGGACTTGCCGTGGCAAGGTCGGTGACGCTTGCGAGCCCCACGGCCATGTCGGTGGAGGAGATCAGGCAGGCCGTCGGCGACAAGAGCGTCGTGAAGCCGTGCGGCGATGGGTCGAGCGTGGGCATGAGCATCGTGCACAATCCCGCCGAGCTTCCCCATGCCCTGGAGGTCGCCTTTGCGTGCGGCCAGAAGGTCATGGTCGAGGAGTATGTCGCCGGCACGGAGGTCACGGTTGCCGTTCTGGGCAACGACGACCCCGAGCCGCTGCCCGTCATCGAGATTGTGCCTCATGCCGAGTTCTACGACTATGAGGTGAAGTACAGCGCCAACGGCGCCGACCACATCATCCCCGCGCGCCTTGAGGCCGATGTGTACGAGCGCGTGCAGACGGCCGCCGTGCAGGCCCACAAGGCCCTGGGCTGCCGCGGCGTGAGCCGTTCTGACTTCATCATTCGAGACGACGGCACGCCCGTCATCCTGGAGACGAACACCATTCCGGGCATGACTGCGACCTCCCTTCTGCCCGACACTGCCCGCAAGGTCGGCATGGACTTTGGACAGGTGTGCCTGAAGCTCCTCGAACTTGCGCTCGAGGGTCGCTAACAAACGTTTCATGTGAAACACCGTGCATGAAAAACGCCCGCAGCCTGGGATTCCAAGCTGCGGGCGTTGTTGTTTTAAGATCTGGTATGTGTGTGGCTACGCGCGCGTGGACAAACCTTAGCGAGCGACGCTGCGGGCGGCTGCGATGATGGTGGCGCAGGCGTCGGTGTTGAAGCGGTTCTGCTCGGGGCGCTCGCCGTCGGCAATGGCGAGGGCGAGCTTGTCGCCGCGGGTGAGCTTCTTGCCCTCGGCCTGCTTGGCACGATAGGTCTCCACGAGCTTGCCCATCTTGCCGCCGGGCTGGCAGTCCTTGTACGAAAGGCCGCCGGGAAGCGCCTGGTACAGGAAGGACTCAACAGGCAGGTCTCCGCAGTTCCTCATCTTGATCTGCTTCTCGAGGTCGGCGTTGAGCGAGGCGATGCCCACCGAGAAGACGATGAGGTTCTGCTCGCCGAAGTACGAGCAGCCGTCGATGATGCCCGAGATGCCCTCGATGCGGTTGTGATGCAGGGGGCCGCCGAAGATGATGGTGGGGTAGGTGGAGACGTTGAACAGGTTCGCCTTCTGGATGGGCTTGATGGCATAGTCGAGCGTCTCGGCGAGATACTCGGCATAGCGCTTGGTGTAGCCGGTGAACGAGTTGTACAAGACGATGCCGTCTTTTGCCATGCAAGGCTCCTTACTACGGGGTTCGCGTGCCAGTGTTGTACCTCAAAAGGTGCAGGTTATGCCCCAAAGGCGCAACGGCACACAAAGAAGAGAATGACGATGATGAGAATGAGGCATGCCGCGCCGGCGCCCCAGACAGCTGCGGGCTTGCCTGCAATGAGGCCCATGACGAGCTTGTCGGTGCCGGAACGCTTGTGCTTGAAGATGACGCAACCGGAGTTGCGCTTCGTGTCGATGGGATAGGGGTGCTCGTCGGGGCTCTCCCAGTCTCCCGTAGCGAGGACCTGGTCCCAACCAGCGCCGGTGAGGGCGATGTCGGGGCGCTTGCCCTGGGCGAGGCGCTCCGAGGTCCTCTGCGTGTAGGCGTCGAGGTTGGCGCGCTCGGTAGTCTGCGAGGCCTTGACGTTGTAGAACTGATAGACGAGCTCGGCGTGGTACAGTTTGTCAGTGTTGTCATACCAGACGAGCGACAGCCAGCAAGCGCCGTCGTTGCCGTTTGCCAACGATTCGCGGATGGCGAGCTTGTTCTTGGGGTTCGCCGTGCCGATGACGTCGCCACCGACGGTGCTTACCGTGAAGAGGCCCGACTCGGCTTGCCAGGTGAGCTTGAGCGGCATGCCTATGATGCAGCCGTTTGAGGCGAGCAGGCGGCTCGATTGCTCGGTGATGTCATCGATAACGAGGTAATCGGCAAAATAAACGTCAACTTTTCCCATGTATCCCCCTTTGATAGAGTGTGAAAAGGATACCATCACGCCTTATGCATGTGGACGGACATCGTTGAGGAGCGAGAACACTTTGAGTGAGACTATATCTGCGGAGCTTGCCTCCATTATCATGCCGGGCTGCGACGAGGATGTCGCGGCGCGTTATGCCACCTTGGCACAAAGAGCTAGCATAGCGCAGTTTGGTCTGCTTGACGAGGACGTCGTTGTGCTCGATACCGAGACAACGGGACTGGACTTCAAGGATTGCGAGCTCATCGAGGTCGCAGCCGCCCGTCTGCGCGGCAACGAGATCGTTGAGACGTTCGACATGTTCGTGCATCCCGCAAAGCCCATTCCGCCCGAGGTTGTGCAGATCACGGGCATCACCAACGAGCAAGTGGCCGATGCCCCCTGTGCGATGGAGGTGTGCGGCAAGCTGGCAGAGTTTGCCAAGGGTGCTCCCATCGTGGCACACAACTCTGCTTTTGACCAGCACTTCATGGAGAAGGGCTTTGGCGGGCAAAGCGTGGGCGGGCCTTGGATCGACTCGCTGGAGCTGTCGCGCATCGTGCTCCCCTGCCTGAAGTCGCACAAGCTGCACGACCTGTCGCGCGCTTTTGGCCTGCATGCCTCAACTCACCGTGCCATCGACGACGTCATTGCCACCTGCGGCCTGTGGCGCATCCTTCTTGTTGCTGCCAGCGACATGCCGGCCGGGCTTGTGAACCGCCTTGCGAAGATGTACCCGGATGTCGAATGGGGCTACCGTCCCATCTTTGCCCAGATGGCCGCCATGGCACCTGACGAGCCGTTCTCGCTTGTGGACGCGCGCGTTCAGCGCTGCTCGCACATGCAGGTGAGCCTGCGCGAGGACGCCGACGACGTCGACGAGATGCGCGGGCTTGTGTACCCCAGCGACGACGAGGTGCGCGGTGCCTTTGTCACCGACGGCGTGGTGGGAAAGATGTATGCCGGCTATGAGCCCCGCTCCGAGCAGGTGCAGATGTCGCTTGAAGTGGCCCGCGCCTTCCGCGAGAACCGCCCCGCCGCGCTCGAGGCGGGCACCGGTGTGGGCAAGTCCATCGCCTACCTGCTGCCCTCGGCCCTCTTGGCTCAGGCAAACGGCATCACGGTGGGCGTCGCCACGAAGTCGAACACCCTTGCTGACCAGCTTATCAACAGGGAACTCCCCTTGTTGAACGAGGCTTTAGGCACCAATCTCACCTACACGGCGCTCAAGGGATATGACAACTACCCGTGCCTGCGCAAGATCGCGCAGCTCATGCGTCGCGGCACGGCAAGCATGCCAGCGGCCGGCGCCCTCGACGAGGCGCAGCAGCTTCAGGAGCAGGAGGGCTCCACGCGCAGGATGCCCGAGCCCAGCGCCGAGCTGCTCGACGCCATCGCGGCCACCCTGGGGTTTGCCACGCAGTCTGCCGTGGGCGACGTGACCTCGCTGGGCGTGCGCTGGGGCAAGATCCAGCGTAGCGACCTCACGAGCACCTCGTCGGAGTGCCAGAAGCGCCGCTGTCCCTTCTTCCCCAACAAGTGCTTCCTGCACCTGGCACGCAAGCGCGCCCAGGCGAGCGACATCGTCGTGACCAACCACTCGCTGCTGTTCAGGCAGGTAGGAAGCGATATCGAAGTGCTGCCGCCTGCGAGGTTCTGGGTGGTCGACGAGGCGCATTCGGCTGAGGGCGAGGCGCGCAGGCAGTGGGCGCAGCGCGTGAACTCTCGCGAGGTTCAGGCGTCGTTCGACCTCATGGGAGGCTCGTCGAGCGGAGCTCTGGGCACACTTGCCCGCGCTGTTCGCACGCGCGCGGCCTCGACGCTGTTCATGGGGCTTGTGAGCAAGACGGCCAGCGAGATGGCTCGTGCGAGCATCGCGGCGGGCCTCTTCTTCGATGACCTCAAGACGTTCTGCAAGAAGGTCTCCCCCAAGAAGGCCTACGACACGCAAAACGTTTGGATCGACGCCGAGATGCGCGCCAACGAGCACTGGCTGGCCGTGGCCGAGTCGGGCCAGGCGTTTTCCGACGCCTTGGGCCACGCCCTCGAGTTTGCCGGCGGCATACAGCAGGCGATGTCGGACGAGAGCAACCCCGACGCCGACCTGCAGGACCGCCTGAACGAGCTCATGGAGGCTGCGGCCGACCTCGACCGCGTCCACAAGGCGCTGAAGCTCATACTTGACGGGTCTGACGAGCGGTATGTGTATTCCGCCTCGTTCACCCAGCGTTCGGGCTTTGAGGCTTACGAGCTTGTGGCGGAGTCCATGGACGTGGGCGCCCAGCTCGCCTCGGCGTGGTATCCCACCATCAAGAGTGCGGTGTACTCGAGTGCCACGGTGGCGGTGGGCGACAAGTTCGACCACTTCGCCCACGAGGTGGGTCTCGACCGCGTGCGCGGGGGATACGCGAGCCTCAAGCTCGCGTCGAGCTACGACTTCGAGCACAACATGGGCATCGTGGTGGCACGCGACCTGCCCGATCCCACCAAGCAGAAGGAGGCGTTCCTCGCCGAGCTCCCCCAGCTGCTCGTGGACATCCACTTTGCCATGGGCGGAAGCGTCCTCACGCTCTTCACGAGCCGCGCCGAGATGGACAGGATGTATGAGATTGTGGCTCCCCAGCTGGCTCAGCATGGACTTGAGCTGGCCTGTCAGTCGCGGAAGAGCAATGTGCGCCGCATCTCGGAGCATTTCATCGCCGAGAAGACCTCGTCGCTCTTTGCGCTCAAGTCGTTCTGGGAGGGATTCGACGCCCAGGGCGACACGCTGCGCTGTGTCGTGATTCCGCGCCTGCCGTTCACGCCTCCCACCGAGCCCATCTCGCTTGAGCGCAAGCTGCGCGAGGGCAAGGACGCATGGCGCAACCACGACCTGCCCGAGAGCGTGCTCACGTTCAAGCAGGCCGCCGGCAGGCTCATTCGCTCAGCATCCGACAAGGGCGTGCTCGTGCTCGCTGACCCGCGCCTTACGGGAATGTGGTATGGCAGGGTGTTCATGGCCTCTTTGCCCAAAAAGGACGTTGAGACGCTCGCGGCTGGCGAAGTGGGCGATTACCTGCGCTCATGGCGCGCCGCGCACGAATAGGCGGCGTTGCTGTCAAGCCTGTTTTGAGCAAAGGCCGCTTGCTGGTGAAAAACTGCCCCTTGCACTTTCTGAAGGGTCGCATTATAGTTAATTGTGCGTTTTTCATCAGGGGGATGTCGACGCTTTGTGTGTTTTGGGGGAACAGGGCGAGTCGCTCAACGAGCGGCCCGCCCTGTTTTTTTATCCAAGCTTCTTGAGAAGGGCCTCAGCCAGCTCGCGCACTTCCTTGCGCAGCTCAGCGGGAGAGACGACTTCCACGGCTCCCAGGCTCGAGACCACTGCCTGGGCCAACCATACAGATCCTGCCAGCCAAGGAATCTGCGCGATGTACCCTCCGCAGGCGAGTTCCTGTTCGGTGAGGTGTGCCACTTCGCCGATGCCGGGCAGCGTGCACGCCTCCAAGCCGGGCCAGGCCTTCATATCGATTGCCTTGGGGTCATGAATCGCAAGCACGGCAAGCTGCGCCTGGCTCGTGTCGAGACCCTCGCGGGCCTCCTCCCCACGCGTCTCGAAGGTTTCTCCTGTTGCAGTGGGTGCTGCCTGCAGACGATCGAGGCGAAACGTCCTCATGCCGTTGCGTGTGCGGCACCAGGCGCTGAACGACCATGCGCTCACCGAGGTGTCATACCATACCGAGCGGGGCTCGACCTGTCGGCAGGAGCGCTCCCCTTTTGCGTCGCAGTAGTCGATGGTGAGGATCAGGTGGCCGGCAACGGCGTCGGCGATTGTCTCGAGGGCGCCCGAGGGCCCGCACTCACCTCCGCCCACGGTGTGGAATCGGTCGAGGTCAAAGTGGGGGAGTGCCCCGCGCACAAGGCGCGCGAGGTGGCCGTCGCTGTCCATGCCGCTCGAACGCAGGGCCACGAGCAGGGAGAAGGCCTCGGAGCGGCTCAGGCGCATGAGGCCGTCGAAGGCAAAAGCCAGACGTTGAGGCACGACGTTTCCGTCATCGTCGACCTCGATCCACGCGGCAGGCAACGCATCGCCGCAGCCGTAGTTGATCTTGTCGATGATGCGCCTGCAGTCCTTCTCATCAAGCCCGGCTAGTTCGCAGAAACGGTCCAGACTGACCGGTTCTCCCTGCTCAAGTGGGTCATGGGGAGCCAAGGCGTTCACCGTTTGGAGAACTCGGATCATTTTTTCGAGCGTCGTGCTTTTAGACTCGCGACCCCTAGCCATGCTGG